>NZ_CAXGPO010000002.1:0-242382 GCF_964011655.1 uncultured Spongiibacter sp.
GGCAAAGAGAGACTGCAGCCGCGAAAGCGGCCTTCTTTTAATAAGGCGTCGCACTCGGCGTTAAGCGCCGGGCTAACGGCGCGCTGCCAAACCGCCATATTGACGTCGGCCCGGTAGATATCGCCGAAGATTTCCGCGCTGTCACCGGCGACGGTGTACACCTCGGGCATCGATGTTTGCAGTGGGATAGCCATATTGTCGCGCCTCCGCGGTGGTCACGCCTATCAGCCTATTGCCGTCACCCGTTGTTTTCGCCGTGGTGTTCTGCGACGACGGACAAACAAAATGGGTTCTGCCAGTGAGTAATTGGGTAAAAATGATATGTTATAACATGTCTAAAGAAAAGAGGGAGGTGACATTTCTCAGATCGGGTATGGGTATTGCTTGCTTATGAGGGGAGTGGCCGGGTCTATCAATAGGGTCTGTGAATAGGGTCTGTGAATAGGGTCTGTGAATAGGATCTATCAATAGCGGCTGTGAACAGAGCCGAGGGGCCGCGAGTTTACCAAACGCTTGTTGGGCCGCCCTCTAAATTGGGGATTCATCTGCCGTTGAGCGCTGCTAAGATGATCCGCGCCGCTGAAAACTTTCTCTGGGAGCCACCATGACTCGCATAAATACTTTGTTCTCCAAAGGCTTACTCGCCCTTTGCTGTGCACTGCTCTCTGCCTGTGCCAGCTTCTCGGACTACACCACCGCTGCAAACCAGGGCGATATGGCTTTTATCGACAGCTACCTTGCCGAGGGTGGTGCGGTCGATGAGCGCGATGGCATGGGCTACACCGCCCTGCACCGCGCTGCACAAAGCGGCCGATTGGCGGTCGTGACGCGTTTACTTGATGCCGGTGCGAACCCCAATGTGGAAATGGGAGAAAGCCAGGAAAATGCCCTGATTGCGGCCGCAGGTGCCAGTGCCAATAGTGCTGACATGGTGGCGGCTCTGCTGCGCAGTGGTGGCGACCCCAATCAGGCCAATGCATTTGGTAAAACGCCGCTGTGGGCCGCGGTGAGCATGAATAATGTCGAGGCCGCGCGCCAGCTGATGGATGCCGGTGCCGACCCCGACGTGCAGGTGACTGGCTATACCCCCCTGATGTTGGCCGCCCATAACAAGTACAGCGAATTGGTGCGCTTGCTGCTGGTGCGCGGCGCCGATGTTGAGGCCGTGAGCAATGGCGTTGTGGCCGGTTACAACGCGCTGTACTTCGGTGTTGAACGCCGCAACTGGAACCAAAAAAGTGGCTGGCAGAGTGCGACCCGCCTCGGCCCGGTGGCCGCCTCTCATCGCGGTGTAAACGGTGTTAATGAAGCCTTTTTGCACAGTGAGCAGCAAAAGGTGGTGGATATGTTGCTGGCTGCCGGTAGCGACCCCAATATCAGCGGCAAGTGGACGCCGCTGACACGAGCGGCACGTCAGGGCGCGGATGCAGGAGTTGTTGAGTCGCTGTTGCTGGCAGGTGCCGAGGCGGATAAGAAAACCCCCGACGATTACAGCGCCCTGTATCTCGCTGCGGGCTGGAACCGCGACGAGCAGGTCGGCCTGTTATTGGCGGCGGGCGCCGATGTGAACCTGGGCAATGACAACGAATTTGAGACCGCCTTATTCAATGCGGCAAACAACGGCCACATTGGCCCGGTAAAACGCCTGCTGGCGGCTGGGGCAAATGTCGAGCTAGCCGATACGGAAGGCTTCACGCCGCTTTATTTGGCCAGCTATGAAGGCTATGCAGAAGTGGTTCGACTTCTGCTGGCGGCGGGTGCGAATACTGATACACGCAATGGCAAAGGCGACTGGAGCCCCCTGCAAACGGCAGCGGAAAAAGGCCATACCGACGTGGTTCGTGAGTTGGTGGCGGCCGGTGCCGATGTGAATCAACGAAGTAAGCGGGGTTCGACAGCGGTTTACTTTGCGGCGAAGTCCGGTAAGAAGGCCGCAGGCGATATTATCAAGATGCTGGTGGTGGCGGGCGCCGATGTTAACGCGCGCTGTGACGGCTATTACGCGTTGCATATTGCCGCTGACAACGGTTACTACGACACCGTAAAAACCCTGCTTTCCTTAGGTGCCAATCCCAACCTGCGCGACAAAGACAATGAGTCGGCGCTGGATATTGCCATGCGCCACGGTTACAAAAATACCACGGCCTATATTCAGCAGTACGGTGGCCAGACTAACTCCTATAAAAAGTCTAACAGCGGCGATATGTTCGGCAAAATCTTCGCCACGGTGGCGATTGGCGCCATTGCCGGCAGTGCCGATATTCCCATCGAAAACTCGCTGGATGTGATGGGGGCGGCCGTTGGTGATATTTGGGTAGACGACGGCAAGGGCACGCGCCTGGCGCAAATGCAGCAGCAGGTTGCTCAGGGCACTTACCAAATTAAAGACCCCGCGCTGCGCCGTTTGGCAGAAACCCGCGTGCAACTTGAGCAGCAGAATCGCGAGATTCAACAGCAGGTTGCGGCCTATAACGCCGAACAAAAGCGTCGCCAGGAAGAACAGCGAGCGCAAATCGCGATGAAGCAGGCCCAGTACGCCGAGCAAAAAGCGGCGTATGAACAACGCCAACGAGAAGCCTCAGTAGCGCGCCAGGAAGCTGCCCGCGCGGCAGAGCAGGCACGCCGCGAAGCGGAGCAGCGCCGCCGCGAGCAACAAGCCCAACAGCAAGCCCAGCAACAGCAGGAGGCCGCGCAGGCACGCGAGCGTGAGGCCGCCAAGCGCGCGGCAGAAGCGGCGCGACCTAAACCGCGCTCGGGCAGTATTAACAGCGGCCGCATGAATACCGCAGAGAAGGCGAATTGTGATTGTGAGGGAACACTGACCAAGCAGAACTTCTCTGTTGGCGCGTGCCAAGTGGCCTCGTTGAAGGTGGCCTACGAGGTGAGCCACTTCTTTGGTGAGCCCTTGGTGAAAGGCGACTACAAATGGCAGAAGGGCGGCGCAGAAGATGACTGCCTGCCGAGCGACTTCACCCTATGGCTGAAAATCCAAAATGGCGATGCCTTTGGTTATGTGGAAATCGACCCCGCGATCCCTCGTGCGGGCCAGGTGTCTTTTTCTGGCACCGCCAGCAGCCCCGACTGGGACAGCTTCATCTGCGGTTATCAGGGCGGAACACGCACCGCCTGCTTCGACGCGGAAACCGCGAAAACCCTCTACAAGCAGGGCCGAGTGGTTGGCTTTGAGGTCTCCCACCAATGATTGCCCCTTATGAACCCCGCGACTGTCAGTATCTGGAGACATGGCGGCTTGGGGATTGGCGCATGAAGGCCTACGGCATTCGCTATGGCGACGCGCCAATCCAGCCGCAGTTGTTGCGCGCAGCAAAACAGCTAACTGCAGATAGGCTGGCAGAGAGCGCCGATGTTAGTGCTCACTATCACGTGGGTTATGTCGGCGTTCATCAGGGTAAAACGGCGCACTTTGTCTTCGTTGATTGGTGGGCCGATGAAAATGAGCTTCACCACCATGTGTACGTGGCACCACTGGAAGACCCAACGGCCTTTCGTTATACCACGCCCTCGGGTTTAATCGCCTGTGTGTGGGATATGAAACTGATGGCCTTTGAGCGCGACGCCTGGGTGGACACGGTATTGGCAAACCCGGCGGGCAGCGTTGAGGACTACCTGGCTCGACACATGAACGGGCCGCTTTAACGGGAGCACGCGGTAATGGAACACCCCTTTGCAGAACATATCGGCTTGCAGGTGCTGGAGCAGCGCGACGGATACAGCGAATGTGAACTGACTCTGGACCCCGCCCGTCACATGAACCCCCATCAGGTGGTGCACGGCGCCGTGCTGTATGCGCTGGCCGACACCGGCATGGGGGCCGCGGTATACCCCGGTTTGGCGGCAGACGAGTACTGCGCCACCGTCGAGATCAAAATTAACTACTTTCGCCCAGCAACGGCAGGCACCGTGCGTTGTGTAACGGAAATGGTTAATCGTGGGCGCAGCCTTGCTAACCTTGAGTCGCGACTCTACTGCGGCGATAAGCTATTGGCGCAGGCCAACGGCAACTTCGCCATTATTCCCCGCCGCTGAAATTCCCCGCGCGCCCAGGGTGTACGGCCCACAGCAACCGGGCCACCAGCGTAGACAGTACCAGGCCGAGTGAACTCAGCAGCCACACCAACACCGCGATGTCGCGAATGGCGTGTTGGGAGAGGGTTGCCTGCACATTTATCGCAAAGGCCACGGCCGCGATGGGCGCCAGCGCGGCGGCGATGGCGACGGTGGTATAGGGTTTGTGGAATAAAGAACGGCTGCGGAAGTAGGGCTTGATGGCCACCGCCAGCACCAGGCCGATCAGGCTGAGCAATACGCCGCATACCCAAGGCGTGATCGCGAGTAGGGAGTCTGAGGGCATCCACAAACAGGCTGCCGCGCCGAGAAGCCCCCAGCTGGGCAGTAGTGTGCGGCAGGCAATGGTAAACACGATCTCTCCAAACCTTGGCGGTTAAACCTAGTCATACGGCGTATCGCGTTGGGAAGATTTTTCGCCGCAAGCCGGCGGGCTGGAGCCATTCAGTGCGTGTGAACAGGCCCTAGGTTCTTACCTTGGAGAACTCTTCATCCATTCGCATAAACATATACACGCCCATGCGGTTCTCGTCATCGTTGAAGTTGTCGGTGATATTGCGAATCACCTCGCAGGCACTGGCGATCATATCCTCGCAGTGCTGCTTGCCCGCCGGGGTCATGGTAATCAGCTTTTCGCGACCGGAGTTGGGGTCTTCGGTTAGCTCAATATACTCCAAGGGGGCTTTCGCGAGTGCGCGAAGAGCCTTGGACACACTGCTGCTGGTAATGTCATACCAGTTGGTCATCAGCCGCACAATTTCCTTGCGATTGATCGACTGCTTACCGCTGCGCTGCATCTCTGAACGCAGAATCCACATAATCACGGTTTGGTGTCTATCCAGCTGGCCACAGCTCATTAGGCCCGCTTCAATTCGCATGCCTATAGAGAAGTGAATCGGATAGAAATAATCCAAAAACATCCTCGGTGCATTGCTGCTGTTGGCTGGCACATCTTCAAATTTTTGCCATTCCTTGTCCAAGTTGACCTCCAACATGCTGATTTATAAGGGCATTCTCTTCCTGGAAACAATTTTTGTCAAGAATAATAACCAATAGAAATATTATTAAATAATTAATAGTGTCCAGTTGACACTATTTCCAAAAGAAAATAATATCACCACAACAATAACAAACAGAGACGGATATTCAGGTGGATATGTCTTCGCTTAACCAGGCTTTCGCTGGCCTGCGCGAAGGGGCCCTGGCTTTGCCACACCCCTGCGCGGCACAACGCCGAGATCGCTTGCGTCGCCTAAAGCAACTTTTGTTAGAGAACGAGACCCGCTTTTGCGAGGCCCTGTCGGAAGACTTTGGCTATCGCTCAGCAGACCAGACGCGCTTTGCCGATATCACCACAACCATCAAGTCGGTGAATCATGCGCTGGATAACCTTGGTTTTTGGATGCAGCCACAGCGTCGCGCGGCGGATTTGAGCTTGCGCATGGGCGGTGGCCGCGCACGCGTTCACTTTCAGCCCAAGGGCGTGGTGGGCATTGTTAGCCCCTGGAATTTTCCGGTGAACCTGGCGCTGTCGCCGCTGGTGAGTGCATTGGCCGCGGGCAACGTTGCCTTTATCAAGCCCTCGGAGCTCACCCCGCGCTGCGCTGAGGTGCTGCGCGAAGGGGTTGAGAAATGGTTTTCGCCCCAGGAAGTCAATGTCGCCTGCGGCGATGCCGAGCTGGCCCGCGCTTTCGTTAACCTGCCTTTTAATCACTTGATCTACACCGGCGGCGAACGCATTGCCAAATCGATAATGCGCGATGCATCCGAAAAGTTAACGCCACTTACCTTGGAGCTGGGCGGTAAGTCACCGGTGATTGCCGGGCGCGGCACCAACTTGAGTGAGCTCGCGGAAAAACTCATCTTCGGTAAGTTTTTCAATGCCGGGCAGGTGTGCATTGCCCCCGACTATCTGATGATCACCGAGGAGCAATTGCCGCGCCTTATTGCCGAGCTGCGCCGCGCGCTGGACGCGATGGACAGTAATACCGGCCGCGATGCTGTGCAGGTGATCAACGACAACCACCGCCAGCGCCTGCAGCGGCTTTGCGAAGATGCCGAGTTCTACGGCGGCAGCATTCACCATCTGGCGGTAGATGGCTCCCCCTATGCGCTGACCCTGGTGGTAAACCCCGGCGAAGATGCGCTGATCCAGCGTGAGGAAATTTTTGGCCCCGTGCTGTTGGTGAATACCCACGACGACTTTAGCGACATGGTAGATGACCTTCGGCATCGGGAATCGCCCCTGGTGTCTTACTACTTTGGCCGCAGCAACGATGAATTTACCCAGTTGCGCGAATCGACCCGCTCCGGCGCGCTGGTAAAAAACGATGTGGTGTTTCAGTACGCCAACGACGATCTGCCATTTGGCGGTGTCGGCAACTCCGGAATGGGTCGTTACCGGGGCATTGACGGTTTCCGCGAATTCTCCCATGCGCGCGCAGAGTTCCACGCGCCAATTCTCGATGTGGCTGCAATGGTGACACCGCCATTTACCGGCCTTTTCTCAACAATAAATAAGATGATGAGGTGGCTATGAGCGCTATCACTGCTGCGCCGCAAAATGCGGCCGACATTCTCGACAATATGTTGTCGCCTGAATGTATCCAAAACCCCTATCCGGTTTACAAGCAACTTCGCGAGCTGGGCTTGGTATTTGGTTTGCGAGACTTCCCTCCCGGCACGGTACCGGGTGTGGATACACCGTTTCCGGCCTGGGTGGTGACCCGTTATAACGACGTCGATTTTGTATTGAAAAACGCCGACCTGTTTTCATCAGAAGACCCAATGCAGGCAAACTCCAGCGCCCCGAGCTTGATGCTGGTGAATCACGACCGACCACGCCATACCTCACTGCGTAATCTGGCCAAGGCGGCCTTCACGCCGAAACGCATTCACGACGATATCGTCGATCGTCTGCGCGACGATGTCGCCGGAATCATTGGCGGTATTCAGGGCAAAGAAGTCGACTATATGGAAGCCGTCGCCGGTGTCATCCCCGCACTGGTTATGACCTATCTGTTCGGCCTGCCGAGAGAAGACTACAAAAAGCTCGTCAACTGGGCCAATGCCTTTATGGTGTCGTCAGACTTTACCCCCGAGCAGCGCCTGGCCTGTAACGAAGAGCTGTTCCACTACTTTGTGAATAAGGTCGAACTGCGCGATCGCGCGATCGCCAACGGTGAAGAGGTGCCGGATGATTTGATGTCGGCCTTTATTCGCGCCGAATGCGATGGCGATGTGCTGACCAAAGACGAAGTGGTGTTGTTCTGCATTACGCTGGTTGTGGCCGGTGCAGAAACCACTACCTACTTCCTCGGCAACCTGATGGGCGTGCTGCTGGAAGACAAGTCATGGTTCGATAAGCTCAAGCAGGATCGCAGCTTAATTCGTCCGTTTATGGAGGAATGCCTGCGTCGCGATGGCCCGCCGCAGCGTCTGTTCCGCGTGGTGAAAGAAGACTGCGAAATTGCCGGGCAGCCAATTAAGGCCGGTGAGTGGATCGCTTTCTTTATGGCCGCGGCCAACCACGATGAAAGCATGTTCCCCGAGCCTGAAAAATTCATTATCAACCGCCCCAATATTTCCCGTCACCTGACCTTTGGCCGCGGTATTCACCACTGCCTGGGTGCGCCGCTGGCACGGGTAGAGGGCGAAATTCTGCTCAACACACTGCTGGATACCTGCGCGGGCATTGGTGGCTCATTGGATGACTCTCGCCGTCAGTCCGGCGGTTTATTGGCCTACGGATTCGCTTCATTACCTGTGCGCTTGCTCACGGAGGCCGAGGCATGAGCGACTGGCAGAATTTTTCCCTGAGCACTGAGGGCGGTCTCTACCGCCTCACGCTGGATACCCAGTGCAAGGGCAATGCCTATAACCGCTTGTTCTGGCAGGAGCTTGACGCCTTGTTGCGTGAGCTCAAGCAAGATCGCGACTGCCGAGTGCTGATACTCGATGCCGAGGGCCGCCATTTTGGCGGTGGTATGAATGTGGATTACCTCGCCGAACTCAATGTGAGCAAAGGCGATGATCCCGCCCGCTACAACCATTGGGTACGAGAAAAGGTGCTCTATTTGCAGGCGGTTATCAGCCGTCTCGAAGCTTTGCCGATGCCGGTTATTGGTGTGGCGCGCGGCGCATGTATTGGTGGCTCGCTGGCGATATTCGCGGCCTGCGATCTGCGCCTGGCCGACAGCAGCGCGTTCTTTTCTATCCATGAAACCAACATCGGCATTATGTGCGACCTGGGCACTATCCAGCGCCTGACCTACCTCTGTGGTGAATCGGCATCGGCGCGCCTATCGCTGACCGGCGAACGTATCGACGCCGCCGAAGCCAAGCAATTGCAATTGCTGAGTGCCGCACCTAGCGCCCCCGAGGAATTGGACGCCACCGCGCAGGCAATGGCACAGCGTTTATTAAACCTGTCGCCGCTGGCCTTGAGTGGTGTGAAGCGCACCTTGATAGAAGGTCGCGATATGCACTTCTCGTCATCGCTGGCGATGTCTGCCACCTGGAATGCCGGTATGTACACCAGCAGTGAAATTAGCGAAGCCATTGATGCCCAGCGTCAACGCCAGCCAATGAGCTACCGCCCGCTGTACGGAGAGCTTGAGTAATGAGAATAGAAGTAAAAGATCGCCAGCAGCAGAGCGCCGAATACCTGGTGGAAGATTTTCAGGAGTTGTTTGACGAGCTGTCATCGCAAATGAAGATCGACGCCCTGTGTGGCGGCTGTTGTTCCTGTGCCACCTGCCACGTGTATGTCGATAAGCCAGACGCCGTTGCACCCGTGCAGGACGCCGAACAAGAAGTATTGGAAGGCCTGATTCACTACCGTGAAAACAGCCGACTACTGTGCCAGCTGGAAGCAGCGCAAGACATTAACGAGCTAAATATTGAAATCGCCCCCGCTGAATAAGGAGATAATAATGAATAATCTTGAGGTCACCCAGGAAATCTTTGCGCGCTTTGGCGCTCACGATGTCGACGGCATTGTCGAGTTGCTGCACGAGCAGTGTGTCATCGATTTCTACGGCCCGGAAGTGATTCCCTATGCCGGTCACTATGAGGGTTTGGCTGAGTGTCGCGGCTTCTTCGATACAGTGCTTTCGTCGGTGGATATTCATGTGTTCGACGCCGACCAGTTTATCTGTGAAGGGGATCACGTTGTCGTGGTGGGTAAGCTGCGTTTAACCACGAAGCGCGACGGTCGCGAGATAAAATCCCCCTTCGTTCACGTTATTCATTTGCAGGACGGCAAGTGGAAACACTTCCGCGACTTTATGAATACGGCGGTTGCTCAGGAGGCATTTCGTGAGCTTTGAAAACCGCCATCGCCTGGTTTACCACGCTGACTTAGGTCTGTTTCTTGTGCTTGCTGCGCCATGGGTGAACGCGCAGCTACTGACGCTGATATTTTCCTTCGGTAATACCGAGGTCTATCAGGGTAATTCGGCACTGGCAATCAATGCTTTTGTTGGTTTGATGGGCGTACTGGGATTTGGATTAAGTTATTTGCGCCTGAGCATAGACGATAGTCGCATCGTCGTTGCTCGCAGTGCACTGGTTAAGGCACTGGCAGCCATGTGGCTGTTCTACGCCTATGCGTGTGGACTGTCGCCGCTGTTTCTTGTGTTGGCGTTGATGGATGCAGGCGCACTGCTGTTACTGCTAAGTAGTTTGCGCCGGCGTTAGCACCGGTTCGAATTGCAAAATAACTAACGATAAAAAAATAACTAGGGTGAATGAAAAATGAAACAACAGCCCAGAAAACTGGCCTTGTCGCTGTTGGTCGCCGCGGTTACCGCCGCGCAATCAACACAGGCTGCTGAAGGTAATACAACGCGTGGTAGTCGCCTGTTGGAAGAAGTCATGGTGACGGCGCAAAAGCGTGAAGAAGATTCGCAAGACATTCCTATTATGATCAGCGCCTTCGGCGCAGATAAACTCGATGCCTTCGGTATAGAAGCTACTGCCGACCTGCAAAAAATCACTCCGGGACTGACCTTTACTTACGCCTATGGCTACACGGTTATTTACCTGCGCGGTGTGGGGACGGACGCCTTTCTACCCAATGCCGACCCGAGTATCGCTACCTATATAGACGGTATTAACATTGGCCCCAGTCAGGGTAAGCAAGACACCCTCGGCGCAGTTCAGCGGGTAGAGGTACTTAAGGGGCCACAGGGCACCCTGTTTGGTCGCAACGCGACGGGTGGTGCGATCAGCATCGTGACTGAAGATCCGCCGGAGGAGTTTGTCGGCACCCTGAAAACGGAGTTCGGTAACTACAATGCCGAGTCCTACCAGTTGTATATGGGTATGCCGATTACCGACAATATCGGTGCCACGGTATCGCTGTTTAAAAGTCATCAGGATCTCTACGGCCGCAACGAAGTGTTCGGTGAGCCGGGACCAATGCGCGACGAGTTTGCCGAAGGCGCGCGGGTAAAAATTCGCTGGGATATCAGCGACACCTTTAACGCCACCCTGATCGGTTCCTACGGCAACCAGTTCACCAGTAACTCACTGTCGCAGGAAAATACGCGGCCATCGCCGGTGTTGTTGGCCGGTGTCGAGCCCGACGAGCGCGACCGTGTTTGGCACAACAACAAGCTCGGTGGTAACTCCACCATGAACGAGCTTTACGGCGGTATTTTTGAGTGGCTGCCGGGCCCGGTTGATGTGAAGTTCATCTACTCTGAAAACTACGCCGATGTTGATGAGGCGCACTACGACCTGGACTCCACCGAAAAGTCGGAGGCCTACTTCTACAGCGCGGACCAGTTCAACAATCAGAAAACCTACGAATTGCAGGTGCTTTCTAACGAAGACACCTGGTTGTCCGAGCATGTTGAATGGGTGGCGGGCTTGTACCGTTTGGAAGGCGAGGGCGGTTTCGGCAGCTTGTACCTAACGCTTAACCCACTCGGCTTAGCGACGAACCTGGTGGGCTTGCCACTGCCTGATTTACTCGAGCCAATCCTCGGCCCTATTATCAACCAAAGCCCGGATGTGGTGCTGGGTAATGGCGGTATCCTGACCACCGAGTCGAACTCGGCCTATATGCAGGCGACGTGGTTTACCACCAGCTGGTTGAACCTGACCGCCGGTGTGCGCTACCAGGAAGAGACTCGCGGTATTACCAATAGCTATCTCGATGTTGTGAACCCGCTGGTGGGTAACCCCCCCAACGAGTACTACAAGTCGGGTGATCAGTCGCAGAATATTCGCCTGGCGGATTTCAGCGCGCCCGATCTGGAAGAAAAAACCTTGTCGCCCCGTTTGGCTGTGCAGCTTTTCCCCACTGAAAATCTACAAATTTTCGCCTCGGCGCAGCGCGGCTATAAGAGCCCGACTTACAATATCGTTAACTTCTTCACCAACCCCAACCCGGTGGAGCGCGAAGAAGTTACCGCCTTTGAACTCGGCTTTAAGTCCGACCTGCTCGATGGCGCGCTGCGTTTGAACGGCGCAGTGTTTAAAACGAAAACAGAGGGACTGCTGACCGCCTTGGTGGCCATTCCTTCCGGCGGTATTGTAAGTTTCCGCAACGCGGGAACCGCTGAGATTGAAGGTGCCGAAGTCGACTTCCAGTGGCAGCCAATGCCCAATTGGAATGAAGGGCTGGTAATCACCGGTGGCGCGACCTACCTGGATGCGTACTACACCGAGTACAAAGACGGTGCGGGCTTTGACGACGACACCGGCTTGTACTTTGGCCCCGACAGTCTGCTAGGGGATACCTCGCGCGACTTCTCGGGTAACCGCATTGTGCGCACACCGCGTTTGACCTCCAGCTTGTCGTTGAACCAGTTCATTCACGCCGGCGACTGGGGTGCCTTTGAAGTGGGCGTGGATTACTACTTCAACAGCGGCTTTAACACCACCGCGCAAAACTCTCCCCACTACGAGCAGGATCAGTACGAGCTGTGGGATGCGCGTCTGTCTTATTTCTACGACCCACTGGGCATTCAAATCACCGGCTTTGTTCGCAACGCCAAAGACAAAGAATATGCCCAAGCCATTATTCAGCAGGACTTTGGTCGCACCGAAACACTGGCGCCACCCAAAACCTATGGCGTGAAACTGAAGTGGGACTTCGACACCTTGTTCTAAGCATGTTGTAGGGCGTGTGCCCAACTAGCGTTTTGCCGGGATCCCTGCTTGCACATCCCGGATTTTTCCACCATCCAATAACAAGAGGAATCGCTATGAAAACGTTAACTACTCACCTTGCGGGTTTGCTCGCTGGCGCCACACTGTGTGTTGTCAGCGCATCGGCCCAAGCGCAGCAGGGCCTGTTGGCGATCTTGCCGATCGGTGGCGGAGCGCCGTCGCTGTCTGCGCTCGATCCGGTAATTATGCCGCTGACCGATGCCGGCGTGCTGCCACGCGGTTTGCAGAACATGGACCTGTTAATCGGTGTGGGCATGGAAGTGCTCACTAATGAAAACGGCCCTATGGATACGCTGGGCGGCCTTGGCGGCCCCATCACTGCCCAGTTTGTGCCAGTGTTGGATGTGCTGATGACTGACCCCGGCAATACACCCAACTATTTGTTCTTTGAGGGCGGCACCATCATTGGCCCCAATCTCGCTATTCCGTTTGATATTCCCTTGGTTAACGCGCCGCTGTAAGCGGCGATAACCACCCCTCCACTCCAGTGTGACCTTTGCCAGCGCTGACCCCGCTGGCCTTTTTTTGCCTGCTATTTTCTCCGTCACGCCTATTGAGGCGCTGTGCGTTCTGCGTTTCACTAACCGCAGCACGGTGTCGGGGTGGGCAAATGATCATTGCGCGAAAAACAGCTTACTTGATTGCTACGGGCACTCTCATTGCTGCGGCAGCGCTTTACCTGGGGCGCGGCGCTGATACCTCTCCCAGCGCGGTAACGCCCACTCCAACTGGCCAACAACGCGGCGAGAAAAGCGTACGTCACCAGGCGCTGGTGCAAAGCCCCAGGGGGGATGCCAGCCAAGCAACCGAGGGTTTGACCGACATGCAGCGCCGAGCCCAGCAGCGCGAGCAGGCATTTACGGCGGCGTTTACGGCGTGGTATCAACCACCCGCTGAGTGCGAAGACATCCAGTCGGACGCGCAAATGCTGAAATGCGCCAGCGATAAATTGGCCGCCAAGCGCCATTTCCGCCAACACTATGAGGCCGCGGAGCCCTAGGCTGCGTGGAAGGCAAGTCAATATGGATTACTCATTGATCAAGGCGCTGCACATCAGCGCGGCGCTGAGCAGCTTTGCATTCTTTTTGCTGCGCGCCACATGGTCACTGCGTGCCTCGCCTATGATGCAGCGGCGGTGGGTGCGGGTGTTGCCCCATGTGCTCGACACCTGCCTGTTGGCGCTGGGTGTCAGCCTGATGATTATGCTCAGTGCCTGGCCGCAGCAAACGCCCTGGCTGGCGGCAAAGCTCTCTGCCTTGCTGCTGTACATCGTACTGGGCAGTGTTGCGATAAAGCGTGGTCGCAGCCCTGCGCAAAAGGTGGTTTTCGCTGCGTTGGCGGCGCTGGTCTTTCTCTATATGCTCAGCGTGGCCTTTAGCCATAACCCACTTGGGTTCCTGGCGCTGCGCTGGTAGCGCTTTTATGCCACGCGTTGCAGCCGTCGCGGCGGCCTGCTGGGGTAGTTGGGGCCGGTGGGTTCGGAGTGATCCAGCAGATAGGCCTGCACCGCATCGCGTACCGCGCGTCCGCCACCCTCAACACCGTGATGCCCAAACAGCCGATTAAACTCCAATACATAGGGGTGATTGCCGACCATGGCAATATCGAACCCTGCGTGATTGATATCCAGGCTGCGTGCTAAGTGCAGGGCGAGCTGGGTGGCCGCCTCGGGAACGGTGCTGTGGTCACACAAGCCGCCCTTGGCGACATTGTTGTAAAAGCCCTGTTCAGATTGCAGACGCCAGTACGCCGAGAGCACCTTGTCGCCGATCACCACCACGCGAATATCGCGGTCGATCGGCAGGTACTCCTGAACGTAGATCACGTCGCTGCGTTGCAGGTAGCGCTCCCAGTCGGCGCGATCGCCGATCAGCCATACCCCGTCGCCCTGAGAGGCCTTGGGCAACTTAGCGACAAAGGGCAGCAACATGTCGTGCCACACTCGCTGCGCGTTTTCAGGCGTGTTCGCCAGGATAAGCGTTTGCGGGCAATGCCCGGGGGCGACAATTTCAAAGGCGCGCGTCATCTCAATTTTATTGTGGCCGAGCCGATAACTGGCCTCGCTGGGGAAAACCCGCGCGTTCAGGCCATAAACCAGCGCGTTGAGCTGCCAGTACTCCGGGTAAAGCACCCAGTCGGCATTGCTTATATCTTCGCGACAACGAAAAATATCGTCGGGTTTGAGGACTTGTGTATCGGCGAAGCCGAGGCTGCGAAACACATCGAAAGAGATCCAGGCCATGGTATAACACACGCAATTGAACGGCGGGTTTTTACGGTGAAATGCCCGGTCCGTCAATAGTAGTAAAACGGAATTTTTAGCAGTTTTTTCAAGGAGTGATCGGCAGTGAAACAATGGTTATTCAAAGGGGTGATTGTCGTCACCGGGGTGGCGTTGCTGTGGATGTTTCGCGTGGCAATTATCGAGCAGTTTGGTCAGCGCATGATGAATAACGTCCAGCAGTTACAAACGCAAAATCTGGAGCGCATCGCCGCGCACCAGGCGGCCCAGCAAGCGCAGCGGGACGCCGAGCAACAGCGCATTCTCCAGCGAAAAGCGGCGGCGCGGGCAAAGGCAGAGCGGCAGGCGAAATTAGAGCGGGCTTTCGAGCAGCAGTACACGGCGCCGGGCGGCTGCCATAACTGGCAATCCGATCGGCACATGGTTGAGTGCGTTAATCACCGCATGCGCGCCAGGCGGGCATTTTACGAGGCGCAGGATAAGCGCCTGCCGCTAACGCAACGTGACGGGGCGAGCGTGCGCAGCGCCGGCTGACGGCGAGCACGATATACCGCCGCCTAAGCCGTTTGTGCCTTGCGACGCTCCAGGTAGCAGGGCAGCATAACGAACCACTCTCACCGGACGAGCGCCGCAATGACCGCCTTTACCGACAGCAGCTACTACTCACAGACCTTCTCAGAGCTTGAGATGCAGGATCAATGCATCGAGGGTGTGGAGTTTGAGGGCTGTCACTTCAAACAGTGCAATTTCTCTCAGGCCAGTTTTCAGCGCTGCAATTTTGTCGACTGCGAATTTGAACAGTGCGACCTCAACTTACTGGACCTTGGCTACAGCAAATTTTCAGACAGCCTGTTTCGCGACTGTAAAATGCGCGGCGTGGATTGGTCGAAAGTTTCCTGGCCACGGGTATTGTTTGCCGCGCCGGTGCAGTTCTTTCAGTGCCTGTTAGACGACGCCTCGTTTTACGGCCTGCAATTACCGGAATTGATCGTGGAAGACTGCCGGGCCTGTCGCGCAGATTTTCGTGAGGCAGATCTGAGTCAGGCCAGTTTTCAACGCAGCGATTTAAGCGGTGCCCAGTTTTCAAAAACCGTTCTTGAGCGCGCGGATTTTCGCGACGCACAGAATTATCACATTGATATTTTTCACAATCGCATTAGCGGCGCAAAATTTAGTCGCTACGAAGCGCTTAGCCTGCTCGACAGTTTAGATATTGAGCTGAGTGACTAGGGCACCTCTGACTAATTGAGTTACGCCTGTTGCGGCTAAAAATTCGTCAATCCAGGAATGAGAAGAGAAGTTTGGAATAACCAGACGTCGCTTCCTTCGCCCTGCTGGAGGCAAGGATGACCTCCGGCAGGTGCATCTCAATTAGTGTTAGCAGGCCCTGGGTTTTATCGCTAAAAACACGGGTTTTTATCGCATTGATTCACGGCCTCAATACTAATTATTGCTGCGCTGAATGCGTAAAATGTATGTATGATCGCGACATAAATAATGCGGTAGAATTTGTCCGTTTTTCCCTTGCGATCCGCTTTTTCAATCTATATCGTGCCCGACAAATTTGCTGTCGATAGGTGACGCGCGGTGTGTTTCACGCTCTGCATAAACTATCGAACAGCGTGTTCATTCCCTGGCGATGTAGAAGGAAAACACCATGCGTAACACATTCTCTGCTTTGGTTTTGGCGAGCGGTATTGCTGCAGCGTGCCCAGCGCTTGCTGAAGAAGACCGTTATTTTGGCGCCGCGGCGGGACAGTTCTCCGTAACCGAAAGCGGTGAAGAAGCGGAGCCGGCCTTTGCCTTTTTGCGCTATGGCATGGAATTTAACGACTACCTGGCGGCCGAGTTCCGCGCAGGTATGGGGCTGGGCGATGACAGCGTCAATATCGAGGGAATGGCAGTGGAAACTGAGCTCAAGCAACTGCTCGGCGCCTACCTGAAAGTGGGTTACCCCGTAACAGAAAGCATTTATCCCTATGTATTGCTCGGCGCGTCGCACACCAAATTTAATGCCTCAGTGGCGCAGCGCCTCGGCCGAGTCACGGTTAGTGAAAAGCGCGACAGTGTTTCCTACGGCCTGGGCGTCGCGTTTGAAGTGAGCGACCTGCTGGCGATTACCGTTGAGCAAACCCGTTACACCGATAAAGACGAGCTGGAAATGGACGGCTTGAGCATCGGTTTTAGCCGCAACTTCTAAACGATGGCGGGCGCAAGGCCCGCTTATTGCCGCGTTTTCAGCAGGTAGTCAAAAATCGGCAGGGTGATGTTGAAATTGCACGCGGCCATTTTATCGCGCTGATGATGAACGCGGTGGCTGTGTCGCAGAGAGCGCCAGCCAGGAATACAGGCAAATACCCGCTCGGCCGCCGTGCCCTCGGGAATGTGATAGCTAAAGTGCAGCACCTCGTACAGCAGGTAGCCGCCGATCGCGGCGATCACATAGAGGTAGGCGATGTTCGGGCTGGCGATCTGGTTTAACACCAGCGCGCCGGGTATTGCCAAGCCGACAATAAACGCCACGATCAAATAGCTGGGAAACAGCACCACGCGCCAGTCCCGCGAGTTGGCGTAGTCCATATCGTCGTGCAGAAAAAAGCTGTGATGATCGCCGGTGTGGCGTTTGTAAAATAATCCGCCCAGTCGGGTTTTGCGGTGCCCCAGCCAGCGATGGGCGTAGTACTCGGCAAAGTTCACCACTATTAAGGTAATCGGCAGCGCCAGGTACTCGGCAGGGGAGGGCTGCTCGGTTTGCATAACGGCGTAGGCGATCACGGCTAACCCCATCGCCGCCACAATAAACATGTGCAGCCAGCCGGAATAGTAGGGGCTGATGTCGCGGCGGTAGCGCTCTCTAAACGCCAGCATGGCATCGCGTTGCATGGTGTCTCCTCCTGTAAAGCTGCCCAGAGCATAGCTATTGAAGCGGGTCTTGGGTAGTGGCTTACGAGAGTTGTTTGAAGCACCGATTTTCAATCTTGAGCGTGGCGCGGGCCGGGCGGTAGTGGAAGTGGCGGCAGGCCGTTACTATAAGCGCTACATATTTATCGCCATGGACCCTGCCAGTGCCGAGCCAACCCGCTGATACCCCGTCGCCTGCCAGCACCCTGCGCCGCGTTGCGCTGCTACTCGGCCCTGGCTTGCTGGTTGGTGCGATGCTGCTGCCTGCACCGGCGGGTATGAGCGATACCGCCTGGCTGTGTGCGGCGCTGGCGTTGTGGATGGCGCTTTGGTGGGGCACCGAGGCCATTGCCATTCCCGCTACGGCGCTGCTGCCACTGCTGTTCGCACCCATCATTGGTCTGTCGCCCCTCAAGGCGGTGGCGGCGGCCTATGCCCACCCCATTGTGTTTCTGTTTATGGGCGGCTTTATGCTTGGCCTGGCCATGCAGCGCTGGCAGTTGCACCGGCGCTTGGCGCTGACCATATTGTGCCGCGTGGGCGCGGAGCCGCGTCGGCAAATTGCCGGCTTTATGGTCGCTACTGCCTTTCTAAGTATGTGGGTAAGTAACACTGCCACCTCGGTAATGATGTTGCCGATAGCGATGTCGGTGATTGGTCTGTTGCCTGAGTCCCTGGGCGCCGCAAGGCGCAATTACGCTATCGCGTTGCTGTTAGCCATTGCCTACAGCGCCAGTATTGGCGGCATGGCTACCCTGATTGGCACGCCTCCCAATGCTCTGCTCGCCGCCTACTTACAAAGCAGTCACGGCATTGAGGTGGGATTTGCCCAGTGGATGGGCTTGGCGCTGCCGCTGTCGCTTGCAATGTTAGTGATCTGCTGGCGGCTATTATGTCGCCGCGACTTTAGCGGCGTTGCCGACTACAGCAATGCCGACATCAGCCGCCAAGCGCTGAGGGAAATGGGGCCGATCACCACTGCCGAGCGCCGCGTGGCCATTGTTTTTTGCGTGGCCGCTGCGGCGTGGATAGGCCGTCCCTTTGCCGAGCAACTGCTGCCGGGCTTAAGTGATACCGGCATTGCACTGGCGGCGGCGCTGAGTTTGTTTGTGATTCGCTCCGGTGTGCCGGGCAGCGCACTACTGGACTGGAAAACCACCGAAAAGCTGCCCTGGGGTGTGCTGCTGTTGTTCGGTGGCGGGCTTGCGCTGGCAGCGCTGATTGGCAGCTCGGGGCTGGCCGAGTGGATCGCCAGCCGTTTTGAACAACTGGCGGCGCTGCCACTGGCGCTCATATTGCTGTTGATCGTGAGCGTAATGATCTTCCTCACCGAGCTAACCAGTAACACCGCCACCACGGCGGCGTTTTTGCCACTGCTCGGTGCGCTGGCGGTGGCTCAGGGGATATCGCCCCTGCTGTTTTGCTGCGCGGCGGCGTTGGCGGCCTCCTGCGCGTTTATGATGCCGGTGGCGACACCGCCCAATGCCGTGATCTTTGGCAGTGGCGAGCTGGAAATTCGCGATATGATGCGCGCCGGTTTCGCCCTGAATCTGCTGGGTATTGCGCTGGTGTCACTGTGTAGTTACGGTGTCATCACGCTGCTATGGCTGGCTTAGGAAAGCGCTTATTACGCGCAAACTAACAACAACGATAACGAGGTAAACATGAATATTCCGATGATCTGCATCGCGGTACTGGGGCTGCTGTGTTTTGTGCTGGGTTTAAACGTTAGTATTGCACGCACCAAGGCCAAGCGCGGTAGCGGCTGCCCAGACGACCCGAAAGACCCACTGCACAAAGCCATTCGCGCCCATGCCAACACGGTTGAATACGCGCCAGCGCTAATGGTGTTGATCTACATTGCCAGCCAGGCACAAATGGCCCTGTGGGTGATGTGGACCATGGTGGCCGTTACCGCCTGCCGCGTGCTGTTTGTGCTGGGCATTCTCACCACGCGCACCATGGCGCGCCCCAACCCAATGCGGTTTATCGGCGCACTCGGCACTTATGCGGGCGGTATAGCGCTGGCGGTTGAAGTGCTGTTTCAGGCGATGGGCTGGCGGGTAATGTAAGCCTGCCCTAGTCATCAAAGCGCGGCGGCCGTTTCTCAAAAAAGGCCGCTGCTGCCTCTTCAACATCCCCGCTTAAACCGTTCAAAATCTGATTGCGATTCTCCAGTTGCAGCGCCTGCTGCAGTGACTGGGCGTTGAGGTTTTCCCACATTGCCTGCTTGGTCGAAATCACGCCATAGGGACTGAATTCAGTGAGGGAGCGCGCCAGTGCCCGGGCTTCTTCGGTCAGTGCCACATCGCTGGTAAGGCGGGTGACCAGGCCCCATTGCTCGGCGCGCTCGGCATCGACCACACGGGCGGTCAGCATCATGTCGTGGGCGCGACTGGCACCGATCAAACGCGGCAGGGTATAGCTCACACCAAAGTCGCAACCGGAAACCCCCAGGCGAATAAACTGGCTACAAAAGCGCGCCGTGCTTGCCGCTATGCGCAGGTCGCAGGCCAGTGCCAAGGCCAGTCCGCCACCGTAGGCGTGGCCGTGCACAGCGGCAATAATCGGCTGCTGAATGCGGCGCATCAGCAGCGCAATATCGGCCATGTATTCCTGGGCGCGCATACCGGCGCGGCTTCCGGCTTTGATCTCGCCAATGGTGTCGCGCAGGCTGTCCGTATTGTTTTGGTCGAGTAAATCCAGGCCAGCGCAAAAAGACTTGCCCGCGCCGCTGAGAATAATCACCCGTACGCGGTTGTCCTGATCAAGCAGGTGCAAAGCGGCCTTTAATTCGCGCATCAGTTCCCAGCTCAGCGCATTGCGGGACTGCGGGCGGTGCAGTTGCAGCTCGACAATCTGGCCTTCCAGCGGCGTGATGCGCAGGCAGTTAAAGTCGGGGTAGTTGCTCATTGTGCTAATCCTTATACGCCGCCTTACAGCACCATAAAGCCGCCGTCGGCGACGACAGTGCTGCCCGTGGTGTAGCGCCCCAGGTCGCTGGCCAAATACAGTACCGGGCCGAGAATTTCGTCCGCGTCGGCAATGCGTTTTTGTAAATTGCTTTGCAGGGTGGCCTCTTCAAAGCCCGGTACCTGGAAGCTGTTTTTCACCATGTCGGTCAGGTAGGTGCCGGGGGCCAGCGCGTTAACGCGAATGTTCTTATCGGCCCACTCGGCGGCCATCACTTTTGTCATGGCATTCAGTGCGGCTTTGGTGGTGGCGTAAAAGCCCATCAGTGCCGAGGGCTTTAAACCACTAACCGAGATCACGTTGATAATGCTGCCGCCGCCGCTTTTTGCCATATGGGGTGCCAGCCGCGAGGCCAAATACCAAGGCCCCTTCAGGTTCACATCCACCATTTTGTCGAACATGGCGGGCTCCAGTGCCGATAGCTCGCCAAAGGCGGGGTTGATGCCAGCGTTATTGATCAAAATATCCACCTTGCCCATCGCCTCCAGTGCTTGGCTGATTAAGGCGTCGAGGCTGGCGCAGTCGCCAGCGTGGGCAGCAATGGCCACGGCGCGGCGGCCGCAGGCGCGCACTTCCTCGCAAACGGCTTCGCAGGCCTCCAGCTTGCGACTGGCCACAATAATATCGGCGCCGGCTTTCGCCAGGCCGAGGCTCATGGCGCGCCCCAGGCCGCGACTGCCGCCGGTAATTAACGCGATTTTGCCGCTGAGGTCGATGTTATGCATGGTGATGGCTCCCTGTTTTTATCGTTGGTGGGCTGCGACCATAGTAGGTGGCAAAGTAGCGGCCCGCCAATGGCAGAGTCGGCCAAGCTGTTAGCCACACTACCGGCCGTGCTATAAACCTTGGCATTGCCACTACCTTCAGTTTCGGGCAGCGCCAAACTGCCGCCAAAGGATGTATTCATGTCTGCACCGCTATACGACGAGATTCACTGCCTCACCCTCAATCTGCTGCGCGCCGCCGAGGGCAACGACCGAAAGGGCGAGGCCAAAGCCTTTCAGGCCTTAAAGGCGCTGTGCGCAGACAATGCCGACACCGAGGCCGACCACCCCCTGCAATGGGAGGCCCTGGGCGATTTTTCCAACAACGTGGAGCAGGCCATTACCGCCTACGAAACCGGCTTAGCCTGCGCTGAGCGCGCAGGCCTGGATGAATATATCGCCTCATTAAATTTCGCCCTGGCAGAAGTGTTTGCCGAGCAGCAAGACCTGGCGCGGGCGTTAACGCATGCCCAGCGGGCCAGTGAGCTGAGTGAACAGCTCGATGACGGCAAGTTTGCCGAGGCGGTCAGCGAGCTGGTGGCGCAACTGGAGCAGGCGACAACCGAGCAGTGAAACTACCCCAAAAAGGAGAGTGTGATGGCCAGTGAAACGCAGCAACAAGGCAGTTGTTTATGTGGCAAGGTGTCGGTTTTTGCCACCCCGTCCTCTATGCATATCGATGCCTGCCACTGCGACATGTGTCGCCAGTGGGGCGGCGGTCCGCTATTGGCCGTGGAGTGTGATGGCGAGGTGCGGTTCAGCGGTGAGGAATATATCAGCCGTTATCAGTCTTCTGAGTGGGCCGAGCGCGCCTTTTGTAGCCAGTGCGGCACACACCTGTTTTATCGATTAACGGCCGACAACCATTACGCTCTGCCGGTGGGCTTGTTTGGCGATGTGGGCTGGCAATTTAGCAAGCAGATCTTCATCGACCAAAAACCAACCTACTACGCGTTTGCCAATGCCACCGAGAAGTTGACCGGCGAAGAAGTGTTTGCCGCCTACGCAGCTAAGTAGCGTTGCTCCGGCGGCAAAAAAGCACCCGCGGCGCAATGCCAGCGGGTGAAGGGGTTAGAATTGATAGCGCGCCTTGATCCAGTACTGGCGTCCGGGTTCGTTCACGCGAACGGCCGTTGGGTCGAAGGGGTCAGATGAGGCGGTGTTAACGTGGTAGGCGTAATTCTTATCCGCCACGTTTTCCACACCGGCTTCCAGCGATAGCGCGTCGGTCACTTCCCAGTTCCCGTAGATATTCACCACACCAAAACCGGCAGTTTCTTCCGGTACATCGTTGTTGACATCAATACGGTTTTGACGATCGGCAACAATCCATTGAACGCCCACCGACCAGCCATCGCGCTGATAATCAACATGGGTGGTGGCTTGCAGCGGCGAGATATTCGCCAGGTCGCCGTTGTCGCCTTCACCCTCGGTATAGGCAATACCCACCCGCGCAGATACGCCGCCAAACAGTGGTTTGCCCGCCTCCAATTCCACGCCGCGCAACTGGGCGTTGGTGTTGCGGTACAGGGTGGCAGTGCCGCGATTGTAGCGCTCGATGTAGTCGGTCACTTCGTCCCAGTACACCGTGGCCGACCAGTGGCTGTCGCCCTGGCGAGACAGCAAGGTCAGGTCTAGTTGCTGGTGAATTTCCGGGTCGATATTGGGGTTGCCCACCCAGCTCTTGCCCATGGCGCTGCGGGCAATAAAGTTCTCGCTGGCATCCGGGTGGCGAACCGAGCGGCTAAGGTTGGTGCTAAACAAGGTGCTTTCGCTCAGCTTGCGGTCCCAGCCCAATACCAGGCCCAGGTCATTGGTAGTGGCCTTGTTGCTGCGCGTGCCGTAGTTAGCCTGATAAAGGTTGGCGGGGGTGGCCGCGCCCATCATGCCGGCGGGTTTTTCGCTGGAGGTAGCCTCAGAGCGGAACTGGTCATAGCGCACGCCTACACGCAGCTCATCCACCGCGTTCAGCTTGTAGTCCAGTTCGGCAAACAGGCCCGTTAGGCGCTGCTCGATATCGGGCCACATGCGAGACACCAGCATATCGAAGCTGCCGTCTTTGCCGGCATCCATAAACAGGTCGGCACGGCGGTCGTTGGCGCGGTGGTCGATACCCACTCGCCATTCGCTGTTGTCGCCATTTAGCGTGGCCATAAAGCGGCCGCCCCAGGTGTCCGATGAACTGGGCGCTGCCATGCCGTTGGGCATCGCGTTGCGCGGGCGTAGCGTGTAGTTGTCCATCAAGTGCGTAACATCGCTGCGATACAGATTCAGAGACAGCGCATCTACCGGGCCGATCGAGGCGTTGTAATCCCACTTAAAGCGGCTGGTGGTGGAATCGGCATAGGGTGCGTCCATGCCGTTCCCGGCATAGAACAGGTCTTCCTCGTTGGCCACCTCATGAGAGGCTTCAAGATAGTGGTTGCCGATATCGCCACCTACAATCACGCCAAAGCTGTTGGAGTCGAAGGCCGACGACACGGTGTTGCCGTCACCATCATCGTAGTTGTCAGATTCAATATTCTCACCGAATACGCGAACAAAGCCGCGGTCATTGCCTGCGGCAAAATCCACCGCTGCGCTGCGGAGGTCGGAGTTGCCGGTGTAGCCGAGGCGAACATTGCCGCGATAACCGCTTTCATCAAATTCCGGGCGTTGGTGTTCAAACAACAGCGTGCCGCCGCTGCCGCCCGCGCCGTAAATCACCGAGCGATTGCCCTTAATAACCGAAACCTGATCAAAACTGTCAAAGCCGACATAAGTGGTCGGTGGGTCCATGCGGCCGGGGCAGGCGCCGTAGTTAAACGCGCCATCGGAAATAATATTCAACCGGTTCTGACTCTGGCCGCGAATAATTGGCTCAAAGCCGCGACCGCCACGCCGCGTGGCACTCATGCCCGTTACCGAACGCAGCAACTCACCGGCGTCGTGCACCGGCTTGGTGAGCGGCGCATCGCTAAAAATCTGATCCGCTGTCGGGTCCAGGTCGCGCTCAGCCGTCACCTCTACCAATTCAATGGCCAAATCATGGTTGGCCAAACCCAGTGCGGGCGCCATTGCGAACGCCGTCAGTAAAAATTGCTTCTTCACAGAAAAATCGCCTAATTATAGATGTCGGCAATAGTCTAATGACTGACTCAACGCCTGAGGATGTGACATGGTGTCGCACCAAACCCGCCGCAAAACACCGACGTCGGCAATTAAATTCACAAATAAAAGAACGCTTGGCGGTTAGTACACCGTTAATTCGCCGGTTCCAAGCCGCCAAAGAGTGTGGAATACTGAATGCAGCATGAGTACCTGGTTATGGCGCTGCAGGCCCCAGCAAAACGCCACCGCGTACTTAAGAATGGAAGCAATAAGTGACTACGGCATGGATGTGAAACCCTCCTTAAAGCACACCCCCAGCAAGCCCGCACTTGGCGTACTTCGCGATTGTTCTCGTGACTTCCCGATAAGGATTGTTGTGAGGACGAAGCCCTCTTTAACGAGCTATTGTGTGTCGTGAAGATATATGTCGCCATATTTATAGTGGTTTGTGCCGGCTGTGTGGTCAAACCTGAAAATTCTCGTACGGTTTGGCAGTCGGTTGAGGGCTGTTGGGAGTACGTAACTGAACAAGTACCGGGTATTAGGAATTTAATGCGTATGTGTGTGGCCAAAGATGTGGCCGTAATGCAGATTTACTATCCTAATAATCCTTCGCTTTTAGGGGGAAGTCCGACGACCTGTATACAGTATGGGGTGTCTGAAATCATTCCTTCTAACAATAAATTCATAATATATCTTGAACCTGGTAATTGTGAAAATGGCAGGGAATTGCAATCGACGCGTTTTGGTTGTGATTTAAAGAAAGATTTGGTTTGCAGGGATCGTGAATATTTTCTCAGATTCAAACGAGTCAAAAACGAATAACAAAGCCATAAAAATCGCCTTACTCTGTGGGCAGAACCTCCCCCAACCTCGAGGTGGGCAAGTGTGGTAAAGATTCATAGCAAAGAACGCGTTTTTGAATACGCGGTTGATTTTGAAATTAAAGTGGTGGAGCTAACTGACTAGCTCGATGTAGATGCGACACAAATCGCAGAGATATGGGGTCTGTATCCGGTGATGGTTTATCGTTGGTGGCAGGAGTACCGTGAAGGCAAGTTTGTCGCCTCCCCGACGAGACGCATCCACATGACAAAAGGAGAAGCTGAACCTAAATTAGGTGAGGTCAGAGTTATAGTCGTCAGTGAGGCGATGTGGCAATTTAAAAGTTGAGCATGTATCTATGCAGTTGGCATTAGTGAACGATGAAAAGGTAGAGGCGTTTTCGGGAGGCAGAGGAAACTGCCCTTGTTGCGGTGCTGAAACTATCGCCAAGTGTGGTCCGAGAATAATGCATCATTGGGCTCACCATAGAATCAGGGATTGTGACCCGTGGTGGGAGAACGAGACCGCTTGGCATAGAGAGTGGAAAAATAAATTCCCATTAGAATGTAGGGAAGTACCTCATGTAGCGGAAGACGGAGAGATACACAGAGCTGATGTTAGGACTCCTACGGGCATAGTGATTGAAATTCAACACTCTACTATGACCGATGCAGAGCGAGTTTCTCGGGAAGAATTTTATCAAAATTTAGTATGGATATTAGACGGTTCAGTATTTCAAGATAATTTTGATATTTATCATATTTTGCCAGATCCAAAATCGGAGATAGCTCAAGACCTAGTTTGGAATAAAGCAAAAAGACATATGAATGGAGCTAATTCGGGACTTTTTTTCGGCTGTCTGAGGCGCTTGAAGATGATCCGTCTGTCACCAAGGCTACCTTACGAAGCGGCTGGGTTCATGGGATATATGATATTGAAGAAGAAGTAGAAAACGCATACAACGGTTACCACCAATACGATTGGGTTAGGCCAAGAAAGACTTGGTTAGATGCTAAGTGCCCCGTATATATTGATTTCGGCGATGAGTACTTAGTGAAACTGGATACATATGATGAATCTGGGCTTAGCTGTATCAGGTTGGTTGCAAAGTACAAGTTTGTACATGATGTAATGGTTGAAAAAAGAGTAGAAGATATTGCTACGCAGTTTTACCCAATTGTGTCAGGCAGGTCCTGAAAAGGTGCTGTAAGGGGCAATGTAGTTCTCCTGATTGATAGACACCTTCTGATCATTCAGGAGGTGTAGAAGTGCCAAAGTGTATGAAGTCATGGAAGACGACTGGTTATTCAAATAGTAAAGGCCGCTCGACAATCGTTGAAACAAGACAGGAGTTGGGGCCTCCCCAGTTAGTAGTCACCCATTTCGATGAAAGCGTTAGCGATCTATGTGAGCCACAACAGAGCTAAGAAAACAGATGAACATTCTCGAAGCGCTACAAAACCTAAACTATATAGCGATTGCTTCTGCAGCCGTCGCTAGCTACGTGCTTGGTTTTACTTGGTATCACTGGGCGGTTTTTGGTGAGGCATGGGCAAATGCATTAGGCCTGACAAAAGAGGAGGCGGAGAGTACCGAGGGTCTCGGCGGTGCATTTGCCGCTTCCCTGGTGTCAGGCTTGGTAAAAACACTGCTTCTCGCGTTGCTAATGTCGGCACTTCAGCTATCGGGTGTGCTAGCCGGAGCTGCGTTAGGTGCGGCCCTGGCTGTTGCATTCACCGGTACGTCGTTGGCTTACTACAACGGTTTTGCGCGTACGTCTTCAACGCTCACGATAGTCAATGCGGCGCATAGCCTCGTTGAGTTGGCACTAATCGGCGCAATTCTCGGGGCATTTTCTTAATTAGTTTGATCCAGAAATAGTGGTTAACGGTGTCGGGAAAACAGGTGGCTTGAAGCCTCTGTTGTGCGAGTGTTTTGTTGTGGAATTTAGGTAAGTGATGACGGTTCGATTTATCTTTGCAGTGTTACTGTTGCTGGCTAATGCCGCGTATGCAGAAAGCATTCGCGACTATGTAATGGGCCGAGAAGATGGTTCGAGCATCCATTATTACCTTCTGCAACCTTCCACCGCGTCAGCGAGCGATACCTTATTGCTGATCCTCCAAGGTTCTGATTGCAACAGTGTTCTGCAGGTGGAGGCAATATTTTCCGACTACCGAAACGTATGGCCAGAAGCGGATGTTCTGCTGATTGAAAAATACGGCATTGATAAGGCGCTGAATTTTAGCGCGGATGTGGAGCGTAGCGATTGCCCTTCCCAGTATTTGAAAAATGATAGCCCGCAACAGCGCGTGGCTGACATTGAGGCGGTTCTCTCTGCCGTAAGGCAGCGTGGACGATACCCGAACCTGATTGTGCTCGGTGGTAGCGAGGGTGCTGCGGTCGCAAACATGGTGGCGGCAAAGGTTGATGAGGTAAGTGCTACGGTGGCGTTCAACGGTGGCGGGCGCTGGTTTATTGATGATGTGATTCACAGCATTTCGGCAAGTGCGGAAGATAGCGCCGATGTCGAAGAGGCGGTTAACAGCTTTAGCGGTTTTTCGCGCCATATCCTGAATAGTCCGCCATCTGACCTTGTGGTGAGTGGTCATGGTTACAAGTGGTGGAATGAAATGCTGTCTCTGGATCAATTGGCACTTCTCGGCGCGGTCGATAGCCCTTTGCTGATTGTTCAGGGAGGGAGAGATTTATCGGTATCGCCTAAGAAGGTGGATGAGTTAGTGGCTGCTCTTCGCAAGGCTGGAAAAGATAATATTGAATATCGAAAGTACGAGGAGCTGGATCATCGCCTCGGCGATCCTCGCGGAGTCAGTCAGCGAAGTGTTGTGGTGAAGAATATCAATCGCTGGTTGCGCGCAAATATCGGTGGCTCAAAGGCGCGTGAATAGCCGGGCGCGTACGATTTTTCGACAGAGGTAGTGTGTAGTTCCTTATGCGATTTTATCGGTATAAACGAGAAGAGACTCTCAGCTACCACAGCTTTGGTGAGGTGCTGATTTATGTGTGCTATTTGAGTGATACCCGCGGAAATCGTTGCCCCGGTGTAACGCTGTTAAATTCGGACTCAATAATTGAAGTGCCTTATCCGTTGACGCCGTCCACCGCTAATTCGTTCGCGGAGTTCCTTGAGCGGGTGGCGAATGGTGATGTGCCAAGTAGATTCAAGTTGGCAGGGCGTGGGACTGCCCCCACATCAATTCGCTTTAGCAAGTTCGATCAGCGAGGAATAAGGAATAGTTTTTTTCACGGTATATTTATCTTTGGTCGTCTCGTATGGGGAACCGCGAGACCGGCATCGTTAAAGGCCTGTGCGAGTAGCCTGCGCAAGTTGGTGTGGTAGGTTTTTGGCCCGTGAGCGGTTCAGCGCGGGTGCTTCTTATATTGCCCAGGCGTTGTACCTGTCCAGCGTTTAAATGCATGAATGAAACTGGCGGTTTCAGCGTATCCCAGGCGTTCTGCAACCGACTCCACACTGAGATTTGCCGTGTTCAGCAATTCAATGGCGACGCCTTGCCGGGTTTCATCTAATAGTTCGCGATAGTGACTGCCATTCTCTTCCAGGCGCCGACGGAAGGTGCGCGGGCTCATGTGGAAATGCTTTGCGGCTTCGTTCAGCGAGGGCATGGCGTCGATGTGCGACAGCAGCAGGGCGCGAACCTCGCCAGAGAACCCTGATAGTGCTTTGCGCTTATTGAGTAACTCTTCGCATTGCTGCACGCAGAATGCGGCGGTCGCCGGGTTGGCTTTCGGTGTGGCCTTATCCAAAAGCGCCTTGTCCAGCACCAGGCGATTCATGCTGCTGTTCAAATGCACTCGTGTGCCTCGAAGAATATCGGGCAGTGTCGTAAACGGCAGTTCACCAATACTTAGATATAGCTCTCTGGGGCGCATAAGCGCTTCCCCGGTCATTTCCCGTATTAGCAAAAGCGTGGTGGCGAGTTGCCTCTCCAGCACAAATGTCCGCAAGTGCGGCGGGATGTGTTCGATGCCGATATGAATTTCGGCCGAGTCTTCCTTTTCGACAAAGTCATATTTCGCTAATACATGGGAAAGGTCGACGAAGCGAACCCCGACTTCGATTGCGGCGCGTAACGTTGGACTACTAATAATGGCAAACGCCCAGATGCCCAGTGTCGTGAGCTGGTAGCGCATGCCGGCCTGCAGCCCCAGGCCTTTGACGTCTGGCAGGTGCCGCACCAGGTTGTCGATGACTTGCAGCTCTTGGGAAACCGTAACCATTGCCTCGGGATCAGTGAGGTCTTGTACGGTGATAGCCGTGCTGTCCAGGCATTGGTCGAGGCTAAGGCCATATTCGATGCCAAGGTCGGTCATGGCCTTGATGCTTGAGATGGCGCGCTTGTTCGGCTGAGTATCCATGATCGACTTTTAAGTGATTTGGCCATAAATATCAATTAATTGACCAGCTTGATCATCACTCCGCTGGCCCACTTTCCTTACAGTAGTGTGGCACTACAGGAGAGGCAGCCATGCGCAAAGCGTTGATTATTGTTCAAGAGCAGCAGCTATCCCAGACCGACATCCGCCGTCTGGATAGTTACATCAAGCAGCATTACCAGCGGTACATCGGCACGGAAAAATTGCTGACGATCTGGAATCGTATTCCCGCTGGCCAGGCCTTCACTAAATACGAGGACTCGCGTTCATCGCTGGTGACGATGGAGTGCGAAAAGGGGCTTGAGCAAGCCAAGCGCGTTGCAATGATGAAGGCGCTGGAGAAAGACTGGCTGGCGTTGACCGCGCAACACCCTGACGAGCTAATGCTGGCTGTGGTCGAGGAGGATTTGTTTGCAGGGTTGTTTGAAAGCAGCCGGGAAAGGCTCGACTTGATTGGCCGTCTGCACCTCGTTTTTAAGATGCTCTGTTCTTTTTTAAAAGCGGCTCTCTCGGGTGCGCCCATTCAGTTTAACCCGAATCTTTAGGAGCCTTGCTATGCCCGTATATAACGTCGCTACTCGCAGGCCGCTGAGTTACGAAACGCGTAAGAAAACCGCGGATGCCATTACCGATATTCACTGCGCTATGACCGGTGCCCCCGCTGAATTCGTCAATGTGATCTTCATGGAAGGACATCGTATTAAGGGCGGCCATGATGTTGGTGTGGTGTGCAATGTTCGTAGTGGCGGTAACCGCAATGCCGAACTCACCGAGGATTTACGCCTGAGGATTCGCGACGGTATTGCTGAGGCGACGCAGTTATCTACCGAGAAGGTGTTAGCGACGCTGCTTGGCTTTCCAGCGAGTTGGGCGATGGAAGGCGGGGAAATTTTGCCAGAGCCGGGTGAAGAACAAGCGTGGCTTGAGCGATCACAGTCCGCAATATAGTTGAATGGTTAGTGCAATGTGTTTCACTCGCGAAAATCACCAGTTTGATAGCCATGGTCTGACTTGCGCCGCCTGGCTTTATCGCCCCGAGCAAGAGGTGGATAGAGAACAGGTAATCATCATGGCTCATGGTGTGGCTGCCGAGAAAAGCTTTGGCTTGCCAGCATTTGCGGAACGTTTTGCCGCTCTCGGATTCACCGTTTTCCTATTTGATTATCGCAACCTGGGCGACAGTGAAGGTGAGCCGCGAAACTGGGTGTCGCATTGGCGACACGCTCAGGATTGGGATAGCGCCATTAATTATATGCGCCGCTTGCCGGGTCTGGAAGGCACCAAACCAATCTTGTGGGGGTCGTCCTTTGGCGGCGGTCACGCGATAAGCGCGGCTGCTCGGCATGACGGTATACGCGCGGTTGTGGCGCAGGTGCCATTCGTGGACAACGTGGCCTCGGTGTTTGCAGTCGGCTTACTGCATGCCACCAAGGGGCTGGCAGCAGCGTTGCTGGACGTAGGCTTATACCTGCTTACTGGCAGGTCGTTCACCGTGCCCGTGGTGGGTCGCCCGGGTCAATTCGCCGCAATGAACACAGCGGAGTCCTACGATGGCTATATGCGTATCGTGCCGGAGGGTTCTAACTGGGGGAACCGCCTGCCGGCGCGCTTTTTCTTATCGATTGGTGTGTTTAGCCCGCTGCGCCGAGCCGCGAGGGTAACTTGCCCGGCGCTGATTATTGCAGGCAAAGATGACTCCCTGTCACCGCTGGCGGCGGTGAAAAAGACCGCCGAACGGATGCCGCAAAGTCGATATGTTGAGATGACCTGCAACCACTTTCAGCCTTATGTCGGTGAGTACTTCGAAGAGAATATTCGCCACCAAATCCGCTTTCTGAAGGAGCTTGCCCAATGAGTGGAGAACGTCGAATCAATGTGAGCGTGGACGAGCACATTGCCACCTTGTGTTTCAGCCATCCTGACGGGCACTACATGGTGGGCGAAACCATCAATGCCTTGCATGCCGCTTTCACAGTGCTGGAAAAACGCGATGACGTTCGCGTTATTATTCTGGCGAATCCGGAGCCGGGGGTATTCATCACGCATTACTCGCTGGATGAGATTCAGCGGGTGACAACACCAACGCTGGGGCTAAGGTCACTGCTGGGGAGATGGTTTTTGCCAGCCGTCAGCGTGACGATGAGTCTGGCGCGCCTGCTTATTCGCGTTGATGCGATGCGCCCATTGCGCGGTTTGGTCGATCGTTTGGCGCGGGGTACACCCTTGGAAGGTGCGCTGGTCTATGCCCGCGCTAATCGCTTTGTGCTTCAAGTGCGCCGCAGTGCCAAGCCCGTAATTGCCGCCATCAGTGGTAACACTCAGGGCTATGGTATGGAGTTGTCATTGGCGTGTGACTTCCGGCTGATGGCGCGCGGGCCAGCCGACGAGCCCTATCACCTGGGCCAGATTGAGAGTTTGGTCGGCCTTGTTCCTGGCTCCGGCGGTATGCATAGCCTTACGCGCTTGATTGGAGAATCCAAAGCCCTGGAGCTCTCTATGCTGGGCAGGCGTTTAACGGCAGATGAGGCCGAGAAAATGGGTTTGCTCTATCAGGCCGTTGATGAGGCTGAGCTGGAAGCTGCGAGCAAGGCGCTGGCTACGCGCCTGGCCAGAAGAAGCCCATTAGCGCTGGGCTACATCAAACATTGTGTTCATACAGGGCAAAATCTCCGCTTTGCCGATGCCCTAAAGACTGACGAGCCCCGGTTTATGGACACAGCCTGTACACAGCAGGCGCGTGTTGCCCATGGTTGGCAACGTGATGCACAGGCACAGGGCAAAACAGTGAATCAGGCCTTTGACGAACATGAGCTTATCGACCTGAATGGGTGATCACATAACGGCGAGTGAGCAGGGGGGTTACCGCAGATCATCCTGCTTGGAATCAATGCCCGGAAATCTGCGGTTGCGGCCCTGGCTCGCGCGAGCGTACTGCCTGTTACGCATGGTCAATCTCATAGCGCGCTACCAAGTCGCCAAGCTGGCGAATTTGAATCGCCTCGATACCGTGGCTGGAGAGGGCGTCTGAAATCACAACCACTTTATCGGTTTCGCTGAATTCGTCGCGGCTCATCATTATGTGAGCGGCGTTGGCGAGCGTCTTCTCTGGGTCGGAGCTGAAGTTGATGCGGTAGCTAAGCACGTTGCGGTTTAACACCAGCTTGCGGCGGGTGCGACTGTCGTTAGTAAACGCGCAGATGATGGAGCTTTGGGGGTGGCAGTTGGTGACCAGGCTGGCCATCAGTCCGCGCCGTGTTGGCACAACAATCGCCTTGGCTTGAATGGATTCAGCCAGCTTCACCGCGGCGGCGGCAATTTCCTGTTTGTCGTTGTCCATGATCAGTTCATCGCTAAAGCGCAGGCCGCGATTCTTCTCAATGGAGCGGGCAATGCGGTCTAACACCTCCACGCATTTCACCGGGTATTTGCCCACGGTGGTTTCCCCCGACAGCATAATGGCGTCCGCCTCTTCGTACACGGCGTTGGCAACATCGGTGACTTCGGCGCGGGTCGGCATGGGGTTTTCGATCATTGACTCCAGCATGTGAGTGGCAACAATCACGCGACGGCCGTATTTCGCGCACTGGGAAATAATTTGCCGCTGAACAATGGGCAGCTCTTCAAAGGGAATTTCCACACCCAGGTCGCCCCGGGCGACCATCACACCGGCGGCTTCTTGAATAATGGCGTCGAGGTTTTTAACGCCTTCCTGGTCTTCGATTTTGGCGATAATTTTTATCTTATCGACCTTGTCGCCCAGCAGGGTTTTCAATTCCCGTATGTCGTCGGCGCTGCGCACGAATGACAGGGCGATAAAGTCCACCTCTTGTTCCATGGCAAACAGAATATCGCGGCGGTCTTTCTCGGTAATGGCGGGCAGGTTTACGCGAATACCGGGCAGGTTAACGTGGCGCTTGCTCTTCAATACGCCGCCGTCGATCACTCGGCACTGCATGGTGCGCTGTTCCTTGCTGAGCACTTCCAGATTGATCAGGCCGTTGTCGACGGTGATCTTGTCGCCGATATTCACGTCGTTGATCAAGTCTTCGTAATTGATCTGGATCGAGCTGGCCTCGACATCGGCCTCGCCCCGCGCGACCACCGAAATCACATCGCCGGTTTTCAGGCTGAGTTCGTTATTGATATCGCCGGTGCGAATCTCCGGCCCCTGTGTGTCGATCAGCACCGCGACCGGGTGGTGGAGTTTGCGGTTGAGGGTTTTGATGGACTTAATAATTTGCGCGCAGCTGTCGTGTTCACCGTGGGACATATTCAGGCGCACGATATTCATCCCGGCGTCGGCCAGTTTGTGCAGTGACTCGTAGTCGCTGGTTGCTGGCCCAATGGTGCAGATGATCTTCGTTTTGCGCATAGCTTGCCTGCTGTTTGATTGTCTATGCAGTGATTATGGCAAAAAAATCGACGTGTGAAAGGGAATTGTGGTTTGCGCCCTGTCGTGGGAATTGACCTGCTTGCTAAAGGAAAGCGAGCCCTAAAAATCACTCAGCGCGATGGCGAAGTGGTGGTCATTTATCCTAGCCACGCGTTAACGGCGAGGCGGATTTCAAGCTTCTATATCTTCTTGGGCGTCGCCGCTTTGCTCTTCGAGTAGCAGTTCAGGTCTTCTCTTCCCACCTGCTTTGCCCAGTCCTCACTCCATTGCGCTAGGGGCTCGATGGCTTGTAGCAGGCGCATTCCAGTCTCGGTGACTTTATAGCCGCCAGCCTCTTCAAGAACGACAATGTTTGCCTCGCGCAGCTCCTTTAAACGAGAGGTTAAAACGTTTGGCGAGGTGATTTCGCATTGCGACTGGATTTCTCTGAAGGATCTTTTGTTGCCGTCGCGCAATTGCCAGAGAACCCGCAACGCCCACTTTCTGCCGAGTAGGTCTAGCGCGACCATAATCGGTTGCCCGGATTTGGAGTTTCTAACGGGGCGGCCGGGTATCAGAGCGTTGTTGGGCATTTGGTCTGTCTCTTGATATTTATCAGTGTTGCGCGCTATCGTAGTGATAGCGCTATCATATCGATAGCAAAATGGTAACTCAGCTTGGGTATGAACACTATGATTATCGACGCATGGGCACAACATCCAACACTGCGCCACCTCCAGGACCCGATATTTGATTCACTCCGCCGTTGGACGAAAGGCGGGATTCCCACATCCGAGGTTCCTGTGGCAGCGACAATTGCCATGATGGATGCGGGGCATGTTAGTAAGAGCCTGATCTCGGCGTGGGTCGCGCCACGAAACGTTATGATTTCCAATGACGAGGTCGCGGAGTTTGTTAAACAAGCGCCGGACAGACTGGTTGGTGTTGGCTCGGTGGATATTTCAAAACCAATGGCGGCGGTCCGGGAGATTAAACGCTGTATCAATGAGCTGGGCTTTAAAGCGATACGAGTGCTGCCGTGGTTGTGGGAGGTGCCGCCAACCGACCGCAGGTTTTATCCGGTATATACCGCCTGCGCCGAGTTAAGTGTGCCATTCTGTACGCAGATAGGCCATACCGGACCACTAATGCCTAGCGAGGTTGGGCGCCCGATTTATCTAGACCAAGTAGCGCTGGACTTCCCCGAGCTGGTGATTGTTGGCGGCCACATTGGCTACCCCTGGACGGAAGAAGCGATTGCCGTCGCAACAAAGCATGAAAATGTCTACATCGATACTTCGGCATATACGGCGAAGCGTTACCCACCCGAACTGATCCGGTTCCTGCATTCGCACGGCAAGCGCAAGGTTTTATTCGGCACAAACTACCCGATGCTTACGGCTGAAAATGCCCTCGCAGGATTGGACGAACTCGCGCTCGATGAAGAGTCGAAAAATTTATTCCTGTATGAAAATGCCAAGCGGGTTTTTAAGCTGGATTGAAACGCCCCATTGGCGCAGCGGAGCATAGGCCGACTTAGGGAGGAGCAGGGGTACGCTCAGGCATTTTTATCTAATGACTTATTTGTCTAATGATTTGGCCCACAGCGCGAGGCGATGGCGAATGCTTTGCTGTGAAACCTGTAGCTCAGGCATGGGCTGAATGAGTTTGTCGCGCACCAGTAGGCGATAGATAAATTCCAGTCGTTCGTTGGTGGAATCGCCCGGCTCAAACTGGGCGGCGCCGCGTTTCTCTGCGTAGGCGCTGCCAATGTTAATGGCTTTGCGCACCCATTCTTTTTCGTTGTCGATCTTTTTCATTTGTCGCTCCTCTACCTACTCAGTGAATGCGTGACGCAATAGAAACGGCGCAGTCTTCTGCCAGCCTAGCAGAAGGCTGCGTCTGAGGGGTGGTATTTCGTTGCTTGCCGAGGGCTTGCTAGACTCAAAGCGCTAGGCAGAAGGGGAGAGCAGCATGAAGGTGGCGGTATTTGGCGCGAAAGACTACGACCGCGAGTTTCTCGCTAAGGCGAACCAGCCCCACGGCCATGCGCTGGCGTTTTTTGATGCCCACCTGGGTGCGGCGACGGCAGGTTTGGCCAAGGGCTTCGATGCGGTTTGCGCCTTTGTAAACGATGAGTTGGGCGATGACTGTTTGGCGGAGTTGGCTGCGCTGGGCATTCATACGGTGGCGCTGCGGTGCGCGGGCTTTAACAATGTCGATCTCGACGCCGCAGCGGCCCACGACATTACCGTAGTGCGTGTGCCCAGGTATTCGCCGGAAGGTGTGGCAGAGCACGCGGTGGCCTTAATTCTGGCCCTGAACCGAAAAATTTATCGTTCATACAACCGCGTTCGCGAGGGCAATTTTTCATTGGAAGGACTGCTGGGCTTTAACCTGCACGGTAAGACGGTGGGGGTGATTGGTACGGGTAATATCGGCGAGGCGTTTTGCCGCATTATGCGCGGCTTTGGTTGTACGGTGATTGCCGCCGACCCCTTTCCCAATGAGCGCTGTATTCGCCTTGGCGTGGAATACACCGAGCTGGACGCGCTGCTAACGCGCGCGGATATTATCAGCCTGCACTGCCCTCTGACCCCGGACACCCACCACCTGATCGATGACCGCGCCCTCGCCAAAATGAAGCCGGGCGTGATGCTGATTAACACCAGCCGCGGCGCACTGGTGGATACCGTCGCGGTGATTGCCGCGCTAAAGACGATGAGAATTGGTTATCTCGGGCTGGATGTGTACGAAGAGGAGGGCGATATGTTTTTCGAGGACCTGTCGGGCAAGATTATTACCGACGATGTGTTCTCGCGCTTACTGACCTTCCCCAATGTACTCATTACCGGCCATCAGGGCTTTTTCAGCGCCGAGGCGCTGGCGAGCATTGCCGCCACCACACTGCAAAACCTCAGCGATGTGGAGCAGGGAAAGGCCTGCAAAAATGAAATTTCAGCCGCGCAGCTACGCGGCTGAATTGCCCTTTCCCGCTGGACTTAGATATCCCAGTTTTCGGTGTTGTCGGCCTTTTGTTGGTTCATTTCCTCAACAATGCCGGTAACGGCCAGGTGCTGCGACAACCACACTTTTCCGGTAAGTTGCTTGAGGAAGTGGGTTTTACATAGCACATCCATTACCGGCCCTTTCAGCTCAGATAAGTGCAGGGTGATATCGCGCTCGCCCAAACGCTCATTGATCGCTTCCAGTGCTTCCAGTGCGCTGAGGTCCACCTCGTTCACGGCGGTACACATCAGCACCACGTGGCGGGTGTGCGGGTAGTCCTCCAGCAGGGCGTAGATGCGATCTTCAATAAAGCTGGCATTGGCAAAATACAGACTTTCGTCAATGCGCAGCGACAGAATCTCGTCGTGGGTAATGACGGCGTGGCGGTTGATGTTGCGGTAGTGCTCGGTGCCCGGCACCTCGCCGACCACGGCCATGTGGGGCTTGGAGGTTTTGTACAGATGCAGCGCTAACGAGGCAAATACCCCGCAGGCCACGCCGCTTTCAACACCGGCCACTAAGGTGACGAATAGAGTGCTGGCAACGGCGATAAAGTCGGAATAGCCGTAGTCCCAGGTCTTTTTCAAAATCGATAAATCGACCAGTGACAGCACGGCAACGATGATGGTTGCCGCCAGCGTCGCCTTGGGAAGGTAAGCCAGATACGGCGTGAAGAAGATTGCCGCCAGCCCGATGCCGATGGCGGTAAACATGCCCGCTGCGGGGGTTTCTGCGCCGGCATCAAAATTCACCACCGAGCGCGCAAAGCCGCCGGTAACGGGGTAGCCGCCCGATACCGACGACGCGATATTGGCAGCGCCGAGGCCGATGAGTTCTTGGTTGGGGCTGATCTTCTGGCGTTTTTTCGCGGCCAGGGTGTGGCCCACCGACACCGACTCCACAAAGCCAATGACCGAAATGAAGATCGCCGAGATCAGCAATTCCTGCCAGGCCTCGTGGTGCAGTGGTGGCAGGCGCAGGGCGGGCAGGCCGCTGGGCACATCGCCGACCAATGCCACGTTCTTTGCGCCGAGGTCGAAGGCGACAGCGGCAACACTGGTCATCACCACGCCGACAACGGGGCCCGCTTTACTGACCATGGCGGCGGCAAAGGGTGACAGCCCCAGTTTTTCGAGCAGCGGTTGCAGGCCTTTGCGCACCCAGAATAAAAAGATCAGCACCGGCAAACCGACCGCTAAGGTGTAGAGGTTGGTATGGCTGGCTTGCTCGGCAAGGCTGAGCAAAATTTCGTAGAGGTTGTCGCCGTGGGCGTGCACGCCCAGCAGGTGGCGAAGCTGACTGACGGCGATAATAATACCCGAGGCAGTGATAAAACCGGCGATCACCGGATGGGACAGAAAGTTGGCGAGAAAGCCCATTCGCAGAACGCCCATCAGCAGCAGGAACGCCCCGGAGAACAGTGCCAGCAGCACGGCGGCATCGAGGTAGCCCATGCTGCCGACCTCGGCAATGCGGCCGACGGCGCTGGCCGTCATCAGCGAAACCACGGCCACCGGGCCCACCGACAGGCTGCGGCTGCTGCCCAGCAGACCGTAGGCGATGAGTGGCAACATACTGGCGTAGAGACCAACTTCGGGAGGCAAGCCGGCAAGTAGGGCGTAAGCCAGCGACTGCGGGATAAGCATGATCGTCACAATGACGGCTGCCAGCAGGTCGGAGGCGAGCTGGCCGCGGTTGTACTGCTTTCCCCATTCCAGGATGGGTAAGTATTGGCTGAGTGCGCCTTTCAAAATGCTGTCCTCTCCAGTCGCGGCTATGGTGTTGCACATAAACGAAAAAACAGCGCCGCATCAGCGGCGCGAAAGGGTGGGTTATTTTTTCGCTGGTGCGTCTTCACCAATGGTGGGCTTAACCAGCCACTCGTGTCCCTTGAGCATGCCCTGCCAGTAAATGGGCGGCAGAATTTTCTCTTTCAGCAACCACGCCAGGCGAGATGGCTTGGTGCCGTCGAGCATCATTTTGGGGAAGCTGGGTAGCAGCTTGCCGCCGTAGCCAAATTCCGCCAATACGATCTTGCCGCGCTCTACGGTAAGCGGGCAGGAGCCGTAGCCATTGTAGTGGGCAATGTCGCCGCCCCGGCCGCTGATATCGGCTGCGATGTTATTGGCGACAATGGGTGCCTGCATGCGTGCCGCCGCTGCGGTTTTGGCGTTAGGGGCGTTCATTACATCGCCCAGTGCCCAGATATTGGCGTACTTCTTGTGCTGTAGCGTGGCCTGGTCGACATCGACCCAACCGGCGCCATCGACCAGCGGGCTATTGCGGATGAAGTCGGGGGCGACTTGCGGCGGTACCACGTGGATCATGTCGAATTCGCGGCTGACCTCCACGTCGTTACCCTGTTCGTCTTTGGTGGCGAACCAGGCGGTTTTTGCCGGGCCGTCAATGCGGGTCAGGGTGTGGCCAAAGTTGAGTTTGGCCTGGTATTTGTCGATGTATTTCATCAGTGCTGGCACGTAGTCGGCAACGCCAAATAGCACCGCACCAGCGTTGTAGAACTCCACGTCGATATTGTTTAAGCGCCCCTGACGGTGCCAGTGGTCGCACGACAAATACATGGCTTTTTGCGGAGCGCCTGCGCACTTAATCGGCATGGGCGGCTGGGTGAATATCGCGCGGCCGCTGCGAACTTTGTTTACCAGCTCCCAGGTGTAGGGCGCCAGGTCGTAGCGGTAGTTCGAGGTGACGCCGTTCTTGCCCAGGGTTTCGCTCAGGCCGGGAATGGCGTCCCAGTTCAATTTGATACCGGCGGCAACCACCAGGCGTTGATAGTTCAGTAGGCGGCAGCCTTCAAGCACCACGGTGTTGTTGTCGGGGTCGAAGGCGGCGACGGCGGCCTTGATCCATTCCACACCCTTGGGAATGAGTGAGGCCATGCTGCGCCGGGTTTGCTCAGGGGTGAACACACCACCGCCGACCAGGGTCCAGCCGGGTTGGTAGTAGTGGTTTTCTGCGGGGTCGATAATGGCAACGGAGATGCCTTTGCAGCGTTTCACCAAACTGGCGGCCGTGGAGATACCGGCGGCACCGCCTCCGACAATCAGCACATCGTAGCTGGCAATGCCCTCGGCGGTATTGTCGCCATTGCGGGCGGCGGCGATACGCGCGGCCACGCCACTCATGTCGTAACCGGCCTTGGCGGCAGCATCGACGATGTCTGTCAGGCTCATCTCTTCACCGCGGCTCAATGCCCACAGGGTGGTGGAGCGCATGCCGCTGCGGCAATAGGCATGGACCGGCGCGCTTTGGCCGCTGAGCAGCTCGCCAAAGCTGGCGGCATCTTCGTCGCTGACTTTGCCACTGACCACCGGCAGGTAGTGACAGCTCATGCCCAGCTCGGTGGCTTTGGCTTCGATTTCTTTAAAGCCCGGCTGATCGCCGCCCTCGCCGTCGGGACGGTTGCAGATCAGCGTTTTTACGCCTTTTTCTGCCAGTGCCGGCAGGTCGTTAACGGTGAGCTGGCCGGAAACCGTCAGCCCCGAGTCTATTTGCTTGTATTCCATGCCTTGCCCAGCCCTTAGAGTACGTTCAATGGTAATTTTAGATACACCGTGCCGTTGTCGTCGGCGCCGGGTAGGTGGCCTGCCCGCATGTTTACTTGCAGAGATGGCAGGATCAGCCGCGGCATATCGAGGGTGGCGTCGCGGGCCTCGCGCATGGCGACAAATTGCGCCTCGCTGGTGCCAGTGTGTACGTGGATGTTGGCCTGTTTCTCGGCGCCGACGGTGGTTTCGTATTCGACCTCGCGGCCGCCGGGCATATAGTCGTGGCACATAAACAGGCGGGTTTCATCGGGCAGCGATAGCACGCGCTGGATCGATTGATAGAGAACGCGAGCGTCGCCGCCGGGGAAGTCCGCGCGGGCGGTGCCGCCGTCAGGCATAAATAGGGTGTCGCCAACAAATGCCGCGTCGCCCATTACATGGGTCATGCACGCCGGGGTGTGGCCGGGGGTGTGAATTGCGCGGCACAGCATATTGCCCACGTGGTATTCGTCGCCGTCGTTAAACAGCTTGTCGAACTGCGAGCCGTCGCGAGCGAACTCTGTACCGGCGTTAAAGATTTTGCCGAAGGTTTCCTGCACCACGGTAATGTTGGCGCCAATGCCGATCTGACCACCGAGCGCTTCTTGAATATAGGGCGCAGCTGACAGGTGGTCGGCGTGCACGTGTGTTTCGATGATCCATTCGAGGCTCAGTTTATTGTCGCGAATGTGCTGAATGATTTTGTCGGCACCCACCAGCGACAGGCGGCCCGCGGCATAGTCGATTTCCATTACCGAGTCCACGACCGCGCAGGCGTTGCTGCTTGGGTCTTTCACCACATAGGAAAAGGTGTTGGTGGGTTCGTCGAAGAAGGCGATAACTTCGGGTTTGTGGTCGAAATCAATGGAGATATTGTCGAGCATGATGCAATCCTCTTACTGTTGTCGCGAGCGGTATCGGTCCCTGATGCGTACAGCGATAACGCGGCCTCGGTTATGCGTAATTGGAATAACTATATTCCGTATGATTGTAGTAACAGGATTCGTGCCAAAACACGGTAAAAACGAATATTTAGCGTAACTTGTTGTAATTACTGAAAATTAAATTTCATTCGGGTTTGCTTGAGCTGCCGTCGCAAATAAAACCTCTTTGCTTTTGCCAGATCTGGCAGAAACTTCGTCACATTTGGCAGAGTTGTGTTCTGTGGGGGCTGGAAGCGGCTGATAGTGACGTCGACTGAAGGTGCGGGCATAAAAAAGGCGGGCCCGCTTGCGCGCAGCCCGCCAATGAGCAGTGGCTGTTGCTGCTCAGTCGTAGGAGAGGTGGGTCGCCTTACCGTGGAAGATACGGTAGACGAAAATGGTGTAGCCGATAATGATCGGCAGGGTCAGCACAACGCCAACCAGGGTGAATTGCAGAGCGTTGACCGAGGCGGCGGCATCCCAGATCGTCATTTGGCCAATGATGATGTTGGGGAACAGGCTGTAGCCGAGGCCGAGGCTGGCCAATACGCAGATGGCCACAGTGCTGACATACAGCTTCCAGCCGTGGCCGCGGTAGATGCTGTTGTCGCTGTTAAGCAGGGCAACAATCGCGGTAAAGGCGGCGAGAGACAGCACCGGGATGGGCGCCAGAATCAGGAAGTTGGGCCAGCTGAACCACTTCTCCGCAATCGTGTCGCTGACCAGCGGCGTGGCGACAGACACCAGCAACAGGCCCAGGCCCATGGGCCACACGGACTTGCGCGCCCAGCCAATGGCTTTGGTGAGCAGGTCGCCCTCGGTCTTCATCAGCAGCCAGCCACAGCCCAGTGTGAGGTAGAGCGCGGGCAGGGTTAACGCGATGAGGGCCGAGAACAGCAGGCTGGTGGTATTGGATTGCAGGCCGGTGACGTAGGCGCCGAGCATCCAGCCCTGAGCCATCGACGCGACCAGTGAGCCGACGAAAAAGGCGCGATTCCACAGCGCCTTGCGGTGGTCACCCGCTTTGACGCGCAGGTCAAAGGCCACGCCGCGCAGTATCAAGCCCATCAGCATGATCGTTACCGGCAGATACAGCTCGGTGAGCACGATGCCGTGGGCCATGGGGAAGGCGATCAATAGAATCCCCACGCCGAGCACAATCCAGGTCTCGTTGGCGTCCCAGAAGGGGCCAATGGAGGCGACCATAATGTCTTTTTCGGCGTCGTTGGCCAGCGGCATAAGCATGCCAACACCGAGGTCGTAGCCGTCGAGAATAACGTAGATCAGCAGGGACAAGCCCATTGCCGCCATATAGATAATCGGTAGCCAGTATTCCATTACGATTCTCCCCCTTTCGCGGTGTTATCGCCGGTGTTGGCTGACGCCGTGCCAGCCGGGTTTAAGATCAACGAGGCAGCGGGCTTGGCCGACAAATTGCGCAGCGCGCCGATGTAAGAAGCCAGTAAGAACAGGTATAGAAGGATATAGCCGAACAAGGTGCCGCTAACGGTGGCAGCGCTGTGGTCGGCGACAACGTCCTGGACTTTTAGTACGCCGTCGACGATCCAGGGCTGGCGGCCAATCTCGGTAACGTACCAGCCGGCCAGCACCGCGATCCAACCGGAGAAGGTCATCGCTGAGAGCGCCGCGAGTACGGGTTTACTGGCCTGCCGGCCGCTTCGCAGTGCCCAGGCGGCCCACCACGCAACCAGTACCATTAGTCCGCCGATGGCGAGCATCACACGGAAAGACCAGAACACGATCGCGACGGGTGGGTGTTCGCCAACAAACTCATTCAGGCCCTTAACTTCGCCCTTGAGTTCGTGGGTAAGTACCAGGCTTGCGGCGTAGGGAATTTCCAGCGCGAATTTATTGCTGCGGCTCTCTTCGTCGGGAAGGGCGACAACAGTGAAGGGGGCGCCTTCCTCAGTTTCCCAAATGGCTTCCATGGCGGCGACTTTTGCCGGCTGGTGTTCAAGGGTGTTGAGGCCGTGCAGATCGCCGATGAAAATTTGCAGCGGGGCCAGCACCGCGGCAACCATCACGCCGGTGCGCATAATCTTCCAGGTGGCGGGGCCGTCGACATTCTTCAGTGCCCGCCAGGCGCTGACGCCAGCAACGAGGAAGGCGCTGGTTAGTACAGAGGCGATTACCATATGGAAAAAGCGGTAGGGGAAAGAGGGATTGAAGATCACTTCCCACCAGCTTTCCACCATGACCACGCCGTCTTCCAGGTAGTAACCGGTGGGGGTTTGCATCCATGAGTTCAGGCTGAGAATCCAGAACGCCGAAAGCGTCGTGCCGAATGCCACCAGAAAGGTACTGATCAGGTGCATGCGATTGGATACGCGATCTTTACCGAACAGCATAATGCCCAGGAATGAAGCCTCCAGAAAGAAGGCGCTCAGTACCTCATAGCCCAGCAGCGGCCCGGCGACATTGCCGGCTTTTTCCATAAAGCCCGGCCAGTTGGTGCCGAATTGGAAGCTCATGGTAATGCCCGAGACCACGCCCATGGCGAAGGTCAGGGCAAAGATCTTCACCCAGAAGTAATAGGCATATTCCCAGGCCTTGTCGCCGGTTTGGGTAAAGCGCACCCGAAAAAACAGCAGCAACCAGCCCAAGCCAATGGAAATGGCGGGAAACAGGATATGAAAGCTGATATTGGTGGCGAACTGTATGCGCGCCAGCACAAGGGGGTCGATATCCATAAGCTCCTCTCTCTATATATCTAAACGGAATTCCAATATTCCGATTTGTACTAAGATACACAGCAATGTGTGTGCCAGTGCGCGAAAATTCCGCAAGGCATTGATTTTGATGGATAAAAATCAGGCGAGCGGTTTGCAAAAGGCAATGTGTATCGCAGCGTGCCAGGTTTTGTGTCAGTCTTGTCAGAATACCTGTCATTTCTGGCAAAGACGATGCGACAAATTGCTACAGACCTCGACCTCGATTTTCGGTCTCTGCTCGACGGCTTAGAGCACCCGGCCATTCTACTGACGCCCGATTACCAGATTGTGGCGAGTAATCAGCGTTACCAGCAAAGCTTTGGCGACGTGCCGGTGGGCGATCACTGTTTCAGGGTGTCTCATGGCTACGACAAGCCCTGCGACCAGGCGGGCGAGAGCTGCCCCCTTCAGGCGTGTACCCACAGTGGTGAGCGCGAGCGCGTGCTGCATATCCACAATACCCCCCGTGGTCGCGAGCATATTGATGTAGAGATGCTACCCATTAAAGGTCGCAATGGAGAGTTGCGCTACTTTATTGAAATGCTCAAGCCAGTGCGCAGCGCCAGTGCGGAGATCAGCAGCGACCATATGGTGGGACGCAGTGCGGCGTTTAACACCATGTTGGAGCTGATAAATCTGGTTGCCCCCCACGACACCTCGGTGTTGCTGCTCGGCGAGTCCGGCGCCGGCAAGGAGCTGGCCGCGCAGGCGATCCACAGCACCGGTGGGCGCTGCGACAAGGCGATGGTTACCGTTGAATGTGCGGGCTTGACCGACACCCTGTTTGAAAGCGAGCTGTTTGGCCATGTGAAGGGTGCCTTTACCGGCGCGGTGAGCAATAAACCGGGTCTACTTGAGTCGGCCCGTGGCGGCACCCTGTTTCTGGACGAGATCGGCGATGTCCCGCTGGGTATGCAGGTAAAATTGCTGCGCCTGCTGGAAACCGGCAGTTATCGCGCGGTGGGCAGCACCCAACCTCAGCTGGCCGACTTCCGCTTGATCTGTGCCACCAACAAAGACCTGCCAGCGATGATCGCCGAGGGTCAGTTCCGCGAAGACCTCTACTACCGGATTAATACCTTTCCCATCCACCTGCCACCGCTGCGTGAGCGCCGCGCCGACCTTGCGTTGATCTCCCGCTCGATCTTGAAAAAGCTCAGCCCCAATGGCGGTTATCGCCTCACCGACTCTGCGGTAAAGCGCCTGCAGGACTATGATTTTCCGGGCAATATCCGCGAGCTGAAAAACATCCTGGAGCGCGCCACCATTTTCGCCCATTCCAGTATTATCGACCTCGCGGTGCTGGAGCGCTGCTTTGGGCAAGAGGGTCGCCAGGCAGAGCCCGCGCCAAGTCCCGCCGCGCCTCACAAGGGCCCCTGGCTGGACTTAAAGGCGCAGGAGCAACAGTATCTCAAGTCGCTGCTGCAGCATTGCAATGGCGACAAGGAAAAAGCCGCCGACATTGCCGGTATCAGCCTGCGGTCGCTGTATCGGCGCCTAGAGGAATAGTCGGCGAGTTACAGGTTCAATATTAGGGGCGATTTCGACCGAGCTGATCGTGGCTGGATACCCACTCATCGGAAACAACGGCGGCTGCCAGCGATAGGTCTCCGGCTAGGACGGTTGCCGCGATAATTTCCGCGAGTTTGTGGGCTTTGCCCTCACCGTAACAGCCCATCATTTCCAAGCATTCACGCTGGGTCGCCAAGCCGGTGCCACCGCCATAGCTGGCGCAGATAATCGAGGGCAGCGTGACGGAGTAATACAGGTCGCCGTCGTCGGTGAGATCCATAAAGGCAATCCCGGCGTGGGATTCAACGACATTGGCTTCGTCTTGTCCGGTGGCGATAAATATCGCGGCAATGCCGTTCGCCGAGTGCGGGCCATTGTAGGCTGAGCCAGCCAATAAGCTCCCAACAATTGTGCGTTGGCGCAGGCGCACCATGGGTTCGGGTTCGGCGCGCATCAGGCTCTGCAGCAGCTCTTTTTTAATGACGGCTTCAGCGACCACCTTTTTTCCACGGCTGTGAAGCAGGTTCATATGGGAGTGCTTCTTATCGGTTTCTATGCCGCCCGACAAGGAAAAATTTTGAATGCCGGTGAAGTTTGAAAGGACCCACTGGCACGCTTTGTGGGTCGCTTTGCCCGTCATATTTTGGCCGGCGGCATCACCGGTTAGGTAGTTAAAGCGGGTAAACAGTTTATTGGCGATTACCCAGCTTTGAATATTTTCCAGTGTGCCAACGCGTGTTGTACTTTCGGCCTCGGCTTTAATGTCCTCAAAATTGGCCTCGAGCCACTGCGCCAGTGCCCGTGCCTCTCGAGCAGATGTCAATTCAAATAATGGTGCCCGCTGCATAGCTTCGTCGACGACAGTGACGGTGCACCCACCCGATTCAGTGACCAGTCTCATGCCCCGGCTATAGGAGGCGATCAGGGTTCCCTCGGTGGTGGCCATGGGGATGTAAAAGTCGCCCTGAGCGTGCTCACCGTTGATGCGATAGGGGCCGGCGACGCCCAGTGGCATTTGTACAACGCCGATAAAGTTCTCGGCATTTCCCTCAAGGCTTGCTGGGTCGAGAGAGTAATGCCGGGTGTTCGTCAGTGACGTACCTGTTTGTTCTTCAATGAAGCTGCGGCGTTGTTGCGCGGCCTGTTCCGAGTAGTCATTGCCTTTAAGGCGCGGGATACGCTTGCGCTGGCTCATCGGCGGCTGCCCTGATTAATGGCAATGGCTGTTTGTTCGCCTTCACTACGGGCGATTACCACGGCGGCGCAGGAGTCGCTAAATACATTCACCGCGGTGCGCATCATATCCAGAATCCGGTCGGTCACTAGCAGTAGGCCGATGCCCTCCAGTGGCAGACCAATGGTGCCAAGGATGACGGAGATGGCCACCAGGCTGGCGGCGGGAATGCCGGCCACGCCGATCGAGGTTAGCAGGGCGACCATTACCACGGTGAACTGCTGGGCAAAGCTCAAGTCCAGGCCGTAGACCTGAGCGATAAACATGGCCGCTACGCACTCATACAAGGCGGTACCATCCATATTTACGGTTGCGCCTAACGGCAACACGAAGCCGCTGGTGCGTTTGGATACACCGGATTTGTCCTGCACACACTCCATCGTAAGCGGCAAGGTCGCAGAGCTGGAGGCGGTGGAGAAGGCGGTGAGCATTGCCGGTGCCATGGCCTGATAGTGTTTGACTGGCCGCACTTTGCCCAGGTAGCGAAGCACCAGCGGCATGGCGACAAAGGCGTGTAGCGCCAGTGCCAGCGCGGCGGCAAAAAAGAATTTGAGCATGGGCGCAAAGGCGTCAAAGCCGGTGCCGGCGACGGTTTTTGCCACCAGACCAAAAACCCCAATGGGGGCAAATTTCATCACCCACATGGTCATGCTGGTCATAATATCCATCAAGCCCTGCCAAAAGTTCAGCTGAACTTCCGCGTGCTCGGAGTCGCTGCGGGCGAGGAAAAAGCCATACAGCAAGCTGAAAAATATCAGCCCCAGCATTTGGCCATTGGCCGCAGCCGCGATCACATTGGGAGGGATCATGCGCTCAAACACTTGCACAATATCGGCGGCGCTGCGGCCTTCGACCTTGGCGAGGGTGGCGTTGAGCTCGGCGTTGTCGCTGCTCAAGCTGGAGGCGAGGGCTTCGGTGTCGCCGACGCCGGGCTGGATAATATTGACGACCGTCAGTCCGATCAGAATCGCAATGAGGCTGGATGTGGCGTAAAACAGCAGGGTTTTACCGCCCAGGCGCTCCAGATTGTCGCCGCCAATACCGGCCATGCCGCTGATAATCGAGGCGCTGACCAGAGGCACGATTAACATCTTCAGGGCGTTTAAAAACAGCGTGCCGAGAAAGGCGTATACCGCCAGTAATTTAATGCCGGCAATTTCGGCATCGGCGCCGCCGAGCATGCCAGCGATAACGGCGAGGGAAATGGCAATAGCAATTTGCCAGTGCAAAGCGAGTTTGGGCATAGTGCGTCCGAATTTTTTATTGGTGGGGCCCAGCGTTTGACGGGCCTATGCCGCACTCTAGCGTGCCGATGACGTAGAGGCTAGTCCGCAACGCGTTTGTGGGCACTGCCACTGTAGACATAACCGGCGATACGCGGGGCTTTTTCCAGATAGCGGCGCTCGAGTTGATCGATGGTGAAATGGCCTTCTTGCAGTAACTCGGCAATGGGACGGTTCAGGTGGCAGCCTCCGGCAAAGCGCTTCCAGACCGGCGTAATGCGATTTTGCCAGCGCGCCACCGCAGGTTCTTCTGACAGGCCGTGCTCGCAAAACAGCAGTTGGCCGTCCGGTTTGAGCACGCGGTGCATTTGCGCCAGTGCACTGCGCCAGTCGGGAATGGTGCACAGGGTGAAGGTTAACAGCACGGTGTCGACACTGTTATCGGCCAGCGGGATCTTCTCGCCCGGCAGGTCGAGCCAGCGCACATCCAATGCGCTGGCGGCCAGGTTCTTTTGCGCTTTGCGGCGCATTCCCTCTGAGGGTTCCAGGCCCCAGATATAGTCCACCTTGCTGGCATCGTAGAGAGGGAGATTAATGCAGCTCCCCATACCTACTTCCAGCACCGCGCCCTGGCATTGGGGCACGACGTCGCGGCGCGCCTCCATAACAGCAGGCATGGAGCAGGCTCTGTCGATCACAGCGGGCAGCACGTAGGTATCGTAAAGGCTCATGGCGGTCTCGTTATTATCGTTTTGCAATGGCAAGGCAGCGTTATGCCCCCGCATTTCAGCGCAGCGCTGATGCACTGGCAATGTGCAAAGCGGACAGTAGCGCTTTTGTGCAGGCACAAAAAACCCCGCCGTAGCGGGGTTTATTATGCTCAGCCGTTAAGGCTTAGGGCATGATGGCGGGCAGTTCTTTCTGCAGCGCCATTTTTTGCTTGGTGCCTTCGCCGGTCAGTGCAAAGCCCAGCAGGTCGCCGGTGGCCGTGTCGACAAACTTGGCGACAACATTGTTGCCGTCTTGTTCGATTTGCCATTCGCCTTTCGCGTCGCGAGGAGCGGGAGACACGCACACGGGGCACGCAGGTGTTTTGATGGTGACAGGCATCGCCGGGTAGCTCACCTCAGTCGGCTCGCCGGTGAGGGTTTTGGCCAGGGCGCGAGCCTGAGCCATCAGCGGTGCGACGTATACCAACACGTGACCAGCGACTTCTGCGCAGTCACCCATGGCGTACACATTGGGTGCATTGGTTTCCAGCAGGCGGTTGGTCACCACGCCGCGATTCACTTCAATGCCCGCAGACTTGGCCAGTTCGACTTGTGGGCGAACACCCACGGCTGACAGTACCAGGTCGCAGCTGATGGTTTCGCCATTGTTCAGTGTCACTTCCACGCCGTTGTCGGCTTTGTTCACCTCGGTGACCAATGGGCCAAAGTGGAATTTGGCGCCTTTGTCTTCCAGTGCGCTCTGCACGGCTTTACCGGCAGCTTCTGGCAGCAAGGTGGGCAGGCAGTAACCCAGTGGGTCAACCGTTTCTACTTCGAAGCCACCATTGATCAGGTCGTTGGTGAACTCACAGCCGATCAGGCCGCCACCGATGATGCAGACCTTCTTCACATTGTTGGCGTCGACGGCTTTGCGGAAGTCGTCGTAGTCCAGCAGGTCGTTGACCGAGTACACGTAGTCCTGACCGTTGCCGCCAATAGGGGGGCGAATCACATCGGCACCCAGTGCCAGTACCAGCTTCTTGTAGTGCACCTTGGTTTCGGCGTCGCCGGTGGAGATGGTCTGCGCCGCTGTGTCGATCGCCGTGACCTTGGTCATGGTCCAAACGCTGGCGTTGAGGTCTTCACCCATGCCGCCGGCGTCTTTCTGCGCCAGTGCATCGGCATCTTGCTTCTTGGTGTAGCCGGTAGACAGCATGGGCTTGGAGTAGGCGCGGCCGTCGTCAGCAGTGATCATTATGATTGGGGTTTCTTTGTCTTGCTTGCGCAGTTCGCGCACCAGACCGTAGCCTGCCAAGCCGGTACCGATGACCACGATGGGGGCATCCTGGCTGGCAGTGGAGGGTTCGTCGTGGTGAGGCAGGCTGCTGGGCTCAGACTGTTCGATCATTTCGAAGTCTTCTTTGCCTACGCCGCAGTCCGGGCACAGCCAGTCATCGGGGATATCTTCCCAGCGAGTACCGGGCTCAATACCAGAATCCGGATCACCGGTTTCTTCGTCGTATACCCATCCGCAAACAATACATTCCCACTTACTCATACTCTTTCGTCCTGCCGTCATCGGTTTGTCTTATGCGGCCACCTTTATCGACACTCTGTGCCTTATGGTTACGGCGGCGGCTGGCTTGCAAGTCGGCGGCGATTCACGCATTCTGCCGCACTCAGCGAATTGGCTGTCTGTGTATCAACAGCCAGTATTCAGTGATCTAGCCACTGGAAGCCCGACATTGTACGCCCTTCGATTAAACCGATGCTACCGCCAAGAGCCCAACTGGCGGCCAGCTAATCAATTTGTAGGAGTTCCAGCGCTTCAGGATGACGCGCCCTGGCTGCTGGACACCGGCTCATTGACTGCCCATTTGCGCCGCCAATCGGCGGGAAATTTCCGTGTGCAGGTGCTCAGCCAGCACTGGGGGCTACCGCGTTTGTCGGAGCGCAGGCTACTGAGCATGGGCGATCGCGACTGGGGTTTAATTCGCGAAGTGCTGTTGTGCTGCCACGACGAACCCTGGGTTTATGCCCGCAGTGTGATGCCAGCGCGCAGTTTAACGGGGCATCTGCGCCGCCTGCGCGGCCTGGACAGCCGGCCGTTGGGGCACCTCCTGTTCACCGACCGCTCAATGCGTCGCATTCCCTACGAGATCTGCCGATTGCCAGCCGCGCAGCTGCCTTTGGAGGGCTTGCCTGACCAACAGGCAGCCTTGTGGGGGCGCCGTTCCTGCTTTGTTTTCGATCAGCGCCCGATCATGGTCAGCGAGATTTTTCTCCCCGAGTTTCAGCCGTGGTGTTAGCGCTCTGTTGATAGCGGCGGGACGCGTTATACTCTGCGCCTACGTTCAACGATGAGTCACGGAATGAAGGTGCAGTTCCCACAATTTCGCCAGCAGCTTCCCCACTATTTAGCGCTGATGCGTGTTGATCGCCCCATTGGCACTTATCTTGTGCTGTGGCCAACCCTCTGGGCACTGTGGCTGGCGGCCGAGGGCCTGCCCGATTGGCATTTGCTGCTGATTTTCGTTCTGGGCACCTTTTTAATGCGCTCGGCGGGCTGTGTGATCAACGACTACGCCGACCGCCACATCGACGCCCACGTAAAACGTACCGAAGCGCGGCCCTTTGCCACTGGCAGTGTGACGGAAAAAGAGGCGCTGACCGTGTTTGCGGTGCTGTGCGGCGCGGCCTTTGTGCTGGTGCTGTTTACCAATATTCAAACAATTTTGCTGTCGTTTGCGGCGGTGGCGCTGGCGGCGTGTTATCCCTTTATGAAGCGCTACACGCACCTGCCCCAGGTGGTGCTGGGCGCGGCGTTTGCCTGGGGTATACCCATGGCATTCTCGGCGCAGCGCGGTGAATTGCCGGCGAGTTTGTGGTTGATCTACATCGCCGTGCTGATGTGGACGGTGGCCTACGATACGTTCTACGCAATGGTTGACCGCGATGACGACCTGAAAATTGGCGTGAAGTCGACAGCAATACTCTTCGGCGACGACGACAAGGCGATCACCGCCATGCTGCAAGTCTCGGTGATTCTGGTGATGTTGCTGGTCGGCAAGCAGTTTGCCATGAGCTTTATCTACTACGCCGGCTTGATGGCGGCCAGCGGCCTGTTTATCTACCAACAAAAGCTCATTAAATACCGGGAGCGTGACCGGTGCTTCCAGGCCTTTCTGAATAATCACTACGTCGGCATGGCGATCTTTGCTGGCATTGCGCTGCACTATGCCCTGCCGGCATAACATCGTGCGGCTTTGCTAGCGCGTATGCACAGCTGATGGTTTGTTGGATATAGAACATGCTGGAATTGCAGTTTATCGACAGCATTCACCGCGTTGCCGCCGACGAGTGGAATGCGGTCGCCGGTGACGACTACCCGTTTTTGCAGCACACCTTTCTAGCCGCGTTGGAAGACAGTGGCGCAACCACCGCCGAGACCGGCTGGCTACCTCAGCATTTGGTCATTCGCGAGGGGGGCGTGTTGTGCGGCTTATTGCCGCTGTATATCAAGTCACACAGCTACGGCGAGTATGTGTTCGATTGGGCCTGGGCCGATGCCTATCGCCGCCATGGCCTGGAATACTACCCTAAGCTGTTGTCGGCCATTCCCTTCACCCCGGCAACGGGGCCGCGCCTGTGTTTGCGCGATGACCTGGAGGCTGACGCGCTCTTCAGCGTGGTGGTCGAGCAATTGCAGCGCCGCGCCGAACAGCTGGGCGCCTCGTCAGCCCATATTCTATTCCCCGATGTTAACGACGCCGAGCGCTGGCAACGCGCGGGCTTATTGCAGCGCGTTGGCCCGCAGTACCATTGGTTTAATCGGGGTTATCAAAGCTTTGACGACTTTCTGGCGACCTTCAGTTCGCGCAAGCGAAAAAACCTGCGCAAGGAGCGTCGTACAGTGGCCGATCAGGGGCTGCGCCTGGAGCGCCTGTCGGGCAGTGATGTGAGCGAGTCGCAGTGGCGCTTCTTCTTCCACTGTTATCAGATGACCTACGCCAAACGCAGCGGTCACGGCGGTTATTTATCGGAGGCCTTCTTTCAGGCCATTGCCCGGTCAATGGCCGACCGGCTGCTGTTGGTATTGGCCTACGAGGGCGATGTGCCGGCGGCGGCGGCCCTGAATTTTCAGGGCGCGGATACCTTATTCGGGCGCTATTGGGGCTGTATTCGCGAATACGATTTCCTGCATTTTGAAGCCTGCTATTACCAGGGCATTGAGCATTGCATTGAACAGGGCTTAAGCAGGTTTGACCCAGGCGCGCAGGGTGAGCACAAAATTCAGCGCGGCTTTGAGCCCATCACCACCTACTCCCAGCACTGGTTGGCCGATGCCAGTTTTAGCGACGCCGTGGCGCGCTTTCTTCACACCGAACAGCGCCATATTGCTGAATACCTGCAAGAGGCTGCGCAGGCGCTACCCTTCAAGCAGGGGGAATAGCGGGGCTTATTGCTGCGCTTTTTTCAGGCTGCGTTCCACCAATAGGAGGCAGGCGATAGGAATGAGGTAGCTGCAGCTGATTTCCACCAGCATCAATACCTCGGTGGCGCTCCATTGGGAGTCGCTGCCGTACCAAAAAATGGCGACGGGTAAGATCACAAAGGTGAGGGTCGGCAACAGCCGCCAGAGTGTGTAGGCCAGTCGGCTGGCGTCCTCGCGATCGGCGCGGCGGTAGCAGTAAAAGGTAAGCAGTACGCCGAATGCGCCCAAGGCCATCGCGCCGTAGTTGCCGAGCAGGCTCGCCAAGATATGGATGGCGGCGCCGAAGATCAGGCTTAACAAGCTAATGTTAATTAAGCCGCGCAAGCTGCGCAGTTTGCTTCGCTCCATGGGCGTCTCCTGTTCGGCCTTCACTCAGCGTAACAGCCTCAACCGCCGGCGTGAATATCCTTTACGATCAGCCCGTAACGCAGTGCCTGTTCGTCGAGTTGTCCGTCGAGAGGAATGCGCATGCGATGGCCGGAACCGGGGGCAACGTCTGCCGCCTTGCCGTTTTTGTCGAGCAGGGTGTTCAGGGTGAAGCGCTGGTTGCCCTGGGGCGTCATCAGTTGCACGGTATCGCCAACGGCGAAGCGGTTTTTCACGTCAACGACAATATCGCTACCGCTAACATCCACCACTTCGGCAACAAACTGTTGCTGCTGGGCGTTGCTGCTACCCATCTCGTAATTTTGATATTCCTTGGGAGGGTGGCGCCGGTAAAAGCCTTCGGTGTAGCCGCGGTTGGCCAGGGTTTCCAGCTCGTCCATCAAGCCCATATCGAACTCGCGGCCGGCGGCGGCGTCGTCGATGGCGCGGCGGTATACCTGAGCCGTACGCGCCACGTAGTAGTGCGACTTGGTGCGCCCTTCAATCTTCAGCGAGTGAATCCCCATTTCCTGCAAGCGCTGCACATGTTGCACGGCGCGCAGGTCCTTGGAATTCATAATATAAGTACCGTGCTCGTCCTCGTAGGCGGGCATGTATTCGCCGGGGCGCTGGGCCTGTTGCAGCAGCACCGGCTCGACCTGGGGCTGTGGCTCGTAGTTTTGCACGGCGATCAGGTCGCCGGTGGCATCTTCCTTCGCTTCGTGCGCTTGATACTGCCAGCGGCAGGCATTGGTGCAGGCGCCTTGGTTGGGGTCGCGGTGGTTCATATACCCCGACAGCAGGCAGCGCCCCGAGTAGGCAATACACAGCGCGCCGTGAACAAACACCTCCAGCTCCATTTCCGGTACGCGCTGGCGGATCTCTTCAATTTCGTTCAGGGAAAGTTCGCGCGACAGAATCACCCGGCGAATGCCATTGCGATGCCAAAATTTCACGCTTGCCCAATTCACTGCGTTGGCTTGAACAGAAAGGTGAATGGGGAGGTTCGGCCAGCGTTCCTGAACGAGCATCATTAAGCCGGGGTCGGCCATAATCAGTGCGTCGGGGCCGAGCTCCACCACGGGTTCTAAGTCGCGCAGATAGCTGCGAATCTTGTCGTTGTGTGGCGAAATATTCGACGCCAGATAAAACTGCTTGCCCTGGTTGTGCGCCTCGTTAATACCAGTGGCGAGGGTTTCCAGGTCTTTGAATTCATTATTGCGCACGCGTAGGCTATAGCGAGGTTGGCCGGCGTAAACGGCATCGGCACCGTAGGCAAATGCGTAACGCATGTTGCGAAGGCTGCCAGCAGGAGAGAGCAGTTCAGGCGTCATAATCAAAACCCGTATAAAAAACGCGGCTATAGTAACGTATATCGGCGTTGGGGGTGGCGGCTACAGAGAACAAATCTTCTGCAAAGCGGCAAACTTAGTGGAAAAATACCAAGGGAGTGACTCTTTTCGCTAAACGTGAGTCGTAATATCGGTTAGTATCAGGGGCTATCAAGCCTTTGTTGAATGTAAATTTATAACTAATAACTGGGGGATTGCTATGAGCAAGCAATGGATTTCTGCTCTGACAGCGGGTGTACTGCTCGCGTCTGCAGGTGCTGTCAGCGCCGAAGAAGAGAAAGGTTTTTACATCGGCGGCAAAGCCGCTTACACCGAAGTATTCGATGCCGATGGCACGCTGACAACTGAAGCGGCTGCGCCTGGCGACCCACTTACACAACTGTTGACCGACCTCGGCCTGTTGCCACCGCCAGTGGGTGCTTCGATCGAAGTGGATACCGAGTACGACGACGACTGGGGCTACGGTGTTAACTTCGGTTATAAAACCGCCGGTGCGCTGCGTCTGGAACTGGAATACAGTGAAGGCGAGAACGACGTAAGCAACTCTGACTCTGCTCTGGAAGTACAGTCTCTTTTGGGTAACGTTTGGTACGACTTCCGCGCTGGCGAGCGTCTGCGCCCCTACGTGGGTTTCGGTCTGGGTATGGCCAACATGGAACTCAACGGCAGCGACGATGACGTATTCATGGGCCAGTTGGGTGCCGGTGTTAACTACCACCTGACACCACGCCTGGTGATGGATGCCGGTTATCGCTACGCGGTATCTGAAGATCCCGAGTTTGCCAGCAGCGGCTCAAAACTCGAAACTGAATACGAAGCACAGAGCCTGATGATCGGCCTGCGCTACAACTTCTTCGACGCCCAATACGGCGCCAAAGACGGTGACGGCGACGGTGTGGTTGATGAAACCGATCAGTGCCCAGGCACACCACGCGGTGTTCAAGTAGACAGCGTAGGCTGCCCGCTGGATGGCGATAACGACGGTGTTGCTGACTACCTCGACAAGTGCCCCAACACGCCTGCCGGCGAGCAAGTGGATGCCCAGGGTTGTTCACTGGATAGCGACGGCGACGGCGTTGCAGACCGCGACGACGCGTGCCCCAACACACCTGCTGGTGAGCAAGTGATGTCAAACGGCTGTGGCCAAGAGCAGTCAGTGGTTCTGCGCGGTGTGAACTTCGAAGTGAACAGCGCACAGCTGACCGTGAATGCAGAAACGATTCTCGACGGTGTTGCCTCAACGCTGAACAGCTCGCCCGGCTTCAACGTTGAGCTGCAAGGCCACACTGACAGCTCAGGTAGCGATAGCTACAACATGAACCTGTCTCAGAATCGCGCCAAGTCAGTGAAAAACTACTTGGTTGGCCAGGGTGTTGACGGCAGCCGCCTGACCGCTCGCGGCTACGGTGAAGAGCAGCCTATCGCCAGCAACGACACTAAAGACGGCCGTGCGGAAAACCGCCGCGTTGAGCTGAAAGTGTTGGGTGATGAAGAAATGGTGGTAGAGCCCGCTTACGTACCGACCGTTGAAGAAGAGCCCATGGTCGAAGAAGCTGCGGCTGAAGCACCTGCTGAAGACGCCGCGATGGATGAAGACATCTATGACTACGACCCCTCTGCTGATGTTCAGGAAGAGGAATATGACTACGACTATGATTACGACGCAGAGGAAGAGCTGTAAGGCCTACCTTAGCAAGTAATTGGAAGTAATCAGAAAGCCGCGACTCGGGTCGCGGCTTTTTTTTGCCCGACGTTTAGCGCTTCCAGATTAGCAGGCGGTTATTGGCGGGCATTTCACAGTCGCTGTGAAGTGCAAAACCTGCCTTCGCCGCCAAACCACTCACCGCCTCGGCATCGCGGATGCCACTCATCGGATCGCGGCTTTTTAACCACTGATCAAACTCGGCGTTGCTGGCCGAGGTGAATTGCCCTTGGTAATTGAAAGGGCCGTAGATAAAAAGCCACTGCAAATCGGCGCCGTGTTCAGCAATGCGGGCGAACAGTCGCTCCACAGAGGCCCAACTCATAATGTGTAGGGTATTGGCTGAGTAGAGTGCCTGAAAATCGCCGCTGGGCCAGGGCGAGGAATTCACCTCAAAGGGCTGCGGCGCTGGAAGGTTGTCGAGCTTGGCCTCGTCCAGCCACTGTTGTATGCCGGGCAGGTATTCCGCCTGGTCGCAACACTGCCACTGCAATTGAGGGTGAAGGCGGGCGACGTGCACCGCGTGTTGCCCGGTGCCGCTGCCAATCTCCACCACGCTTTTTAGAGTGTTAAGAATGGGCTGCAAGGTGCTAAAGATAGGCAGTTTGTTGTTTTCGCAGGCCTGGGAGTAGGGTTTTTGCATTTCAGGTACCTAGCTGGACTTTCCAGGGAGGATGGACGGCCATAGCGACCGGCCGCTACACTTTTTGTTGGTGCACAGTGTCAGTGCAGAGGAGGAGTGATGCAATACTGGTTGGTAAAATCCGAGCCGGATGCTTTTGGCATTGATGATTTGGCGGCCTGCAAAAATGCCACCGAGCACTGGGATGGGGTGCGCAATTACCAGGCGCGCAACATCATGCGCGACAACATGCAGGTGGGCGATCAGGTATTTTTCTATCACTCTGCCTGTAAAACGCCGGGCATTGTCGGCATTGCCGAGGTCGTGCGGGAGGGTTATCCCGACCACACCGCGCGCGACCCCGAGTCCAAATACTACGATCCCAAGGCCAGCGACGAGGATCCGCGCTGGTATATGGTGGACATTCAGCTGCGCCGCAAGCTGGGGCGCCTGATTCCCTTGAGCGAACTAAAAAGCCATCCGGCGCTAAGCGACATGGCGCTGCTGAAGAAGGGTAATCGCCTGTCGGTGATGCCGGTAGAAGCGCGTCACTGGCAGACGATACTCAGTCTGGAATAGGACTTAGGCGACCTCGTCGCGAAGGAACACCCACTCCGTGGCAGTGGACTGCTCAGGGCAGTAATAGTAGCCGTCGGTGTCGAATTGCTTCAGTTTCTCGGCGTCGGTAATGCGCTGCTTAATCACATAGGCGCTCATCAAACCTCGGGCCTTTTTGGCGTAGAAGCTGATAATTTTGTACTTGCCGTTTTTGTAGTCTTTAAACACCGGGGTGATAACGTCGGCGTTCAGCAGCTTGGGTTTCACGGCGCTGAAGTACTCGTTCGACGCCAGGTTAAGCAGCAGCGGGCCGGCATCGCTAAATTGGGCATTGATGGCATCGGTGATGCGCTCACCCCAAAATTCATAGAGGTTTTTGCCGCCGCTGTTGGCGAACTTTGTGCCCATTTCCAGCCGATAGGGCTGAATCAAATCCAGCGGCCGCAGCAGACCATATAAGCCGGAAAGAATGCGCAGGTGCTGCTGGGCAAAGGCGAAATCGTCGTCGCTGAAGTCGTCGGCATTCAGTCCTGTGTATACATCGCCGCGAAAAGCCAATACCGCCTGCTTGGCGTTGTCGGGCGTAAACGGCGTTTGCCAGTCGGCAAAGCGCTGGTAGTTGAGTGTTCCGAGTTTGTCGCTGATCTTCATCAGCGCGGAAATATCCTGAGGCGCCAGTTCGCGCAGCTCATCGATAAGCTGCTGCGAAGCGTCTAGAAAATCCGGCTCGCTGCGCTGCTGAGTGTGAGCGGGGGTGTCAAAGTCCAGCGTCTTTGCCGGTGAAATCAGTATCAACATGCTTGGCTCCTTTCGCCGCTACGCTTTTAACAGGTCCTGCCACCAGTTCAGCGGCTCGCCTTGGTCGTCGTAGACATTGCCGTACAGCCAGCGGGCCTCGCCGGTCTTTACATTGGCATCGAGTAATTTTTCAATCGCCTGAAAACCTACGCCAAAATGAATGCTGTAGACCAAAGCGCGTTCGCTGCTAATGTCCAGGTGGCCGCCCAGTTTTTCGATCTCGCCGGTCAGTTGCTGCTCCAGCGCTTCGTTGGGCTCGCGCATAAATACGCGCAGGCAGAGGTTGCCGCCGCGCTCAACCACTTTAAAGCGACCGCGCGATTCATTATTCAGTTCCAGGGTGTCCAGTGCCGCCACGCCGCGTACAAACAGCGGTGACTTTAATAAGCGATACTGGCCCTCGGTTTCGCAGGGGCTGGCCAGGCACTGTTCAAACACGGGTTGCTGGTTGTTGGGGTGAATGCCGGCGAAGAGTTCCAGTCGGGTTTCTTTATCGGCGAGAGGCGGATGGCTCATAGCAGTAATGAATTTACCTTAAAAGGCGCAATGATAGCGTGTTTGCCGGTCATTCGCATGGCGAGAGGGGGGCTGCTGCGACTATAATATCGCCCCACTTGGGTCGACATGCAGTTAATTACAATAATGAGAGCGACACTACGTTTCATCGACGCCTTCACCGAGGCGACTGGCCGCTTACTGGCCTGGTGTATTCCCATCATGATGCTGGTTACCGCCGCGGTGGTGGTTATGCGTTACGGCTTTGGCTATGGCCTGACGGCCATGCAGGAGTCGGTCAGTTATCTGCACGGCTCGGTATTTATGCTCGGCGCCGCCTATGCCCTGAAACACGGGGCCCATGTGCGGGTGGATATTTTTTATCAGCGCTTTTCTCCGCGCCAGCGCGCATGGATCGACAGCCTGGGCACGCTGATATTTTTATTGCCGCTGTGTGGGCTCATTTTGCTCAGCAGCTGGGATTTCAGTGCCAAGGCCTGGGAAATTCGCGAGGCCTCTGTTGAGCCCGGCGGCATTCCAGCGGTGTTTCTACTCAAGAGCCTGATACCGCTCATGGCGGTCAATCTTGCTCTGCAGGGCCTTGCCGAACTACTGCGCAATGCCCTGGTGCTGGTAGAGGGCGACGGCGCGGAGGTGAACCGTGCTGATTGAGTTGTTGCCACTGCTAATGTTCATCACCATTTGCCTGGTGCTCATGCTGGGCTACCCGGTGGCCTTTAGTCTGGCCGGGGTGGCGATGATCTTTGCCGGCCTGGGTATCAGCCTCGGCCACTTCGACCCCAGTTTCCTCGCCGCGCTGCCCAACCGGATATTTGGCACCATCAACAACATCACCTTATTGGCGGTGCCGCTGTTTGTATTAATGGGCGTACTGCTGGAAAAGAGTCAGCTCGCCGAGGAATTGCTCAGCAATATGGCGGCACTGTTTGGCCGCCGGCGCGGCGGCTTGGGTATCTCGGTGATTGTTGTCGGTATGTTGCTGGCAGCCAGCACAGGTATTGTGGGGGCTACAGTGGTGACCATGGGCCTGCTCTCGTTGCCGTCGATGCTCAAGCGCGGTTACGACCCGGCACTGGCTACCGGCACCATCTGCGCCACTGGAACATTGGGCCAGATCATTCCGCCCTCTATAGCCCTGGTACTACTCGGCGACACACTCTCCAGCGCTTATCAGCAAGCGCAGTTGGACCTTGGGGTATTCAGCCCCAAAACCCTGTCGGTGGGCGACCTGTTTATCGGCGCTCTGATCCCCGGTTTGCTGCTGGTGAGCCTATACATTTTATATATGGGCGGCATGGCGATTCTTCGCCCGGAAAAAGCGCCGCCCGCCAGTGACCTGCAAGCGCCGCCAATCGGCCAGTTGCTGCGGGGCTTTGTTCCGCCAGTGCTGTTGATCGTTACTGTATTGGGTTCCATTCTCGCCGGGGCCGCCACGCCTACCGAGGCGGCGGGCGTTGGTGCCCTGGGTGCAGCGCTGTTGGCGCTGCTGCGCGGCCGTCTGTCGCTGGCGCGTTTGGCTGAAGTGTCGCGGGAAACCATGAAGGTCACCTGCATGGTATTTATGATCCTGATTGGCGCTGCGGTGTTTTCCTTGGTGTTTCGCGGCTTCGGTGGCGACGAGCTGATTCACGGCGCCTTTACGGCGATGCCCGGCGGTGTGGTGGCAGCCACCGCGCTGGTGATGTTGGTGATCTTCCTGCTGGGCTTTATTCTCGACTTTATTGAAATCACCTTTGTGGTGGTGCCTATCGTCGGGCCGATTCTGCTGGCCATGGGCGTAGACCCAATATGGCTGGGCATTATGATCGCGCTCAACCTGCAAACCTCTTTTCTTACGCCGCCGTTTGGCTTTTCGCTGTTCTACTTGCGCGGTGTGGCTCCGGCCTCGGTGGCAACCTCGGACATTTATCGCGGCGTGGCGCCTTATATCGTTCTGCAATTAATGGTGCTGGCGATCCTGGCGCTGTGGCCCGGTTTGGCCACGTGGTTGCCCGCGCTGGTGCGAGGCTAGAAATTAGATTGACAATACTAGGCGTCATCCGTTAACTGGGCGCTCGACCAATAATTCAAACAGTAGGAATACAAACCTATGCGTGACATAGATGATGTGCCCCGCCCCAACGGCGAGTTAGCCATGCAGGTGATCGCTATGCCTGCAGATACTAATGCCGACGGAGATATCTACGGTGGCTGGTTAATGTCGCAAATGGATCTTGCAGCCGGTATTACTGCCGGGCGACGCGCAGGTGGCAGGGTCGCCACAGTAGCCGTTGCGAGTATGGCGTTTTTGTCGCCGGTAAATGTTGGCGCGGTGGTGAGCTGTTATACCGATGTGCTCGAAGTTGGACGCAGCTCCATTCGCATCAATGTGGAAGTCTGGATCACCGAATACGACGACGAAGAGCCGATAAAAGTGACCGAGGGCGAATTTGTATTTGTCGCCATCGACGACAACGGCCGCACGCGGAGCGTCGATTAAGTTAAACCAAAACCAATAGTGCAAGGACAATAATAATGAGCATGACGGGAAAAGTGTGTTTGATTACCGGCGCGACCAACGGCATTGGCCGCGCGACCGCCAAGGCGCTGGTAGAGCAGGGTGCTGAGCTGTTTATTCTCTGCCGCAATGAAGAGAAGGGCCAAGCGCTATTGGACGAACTGCGCAGTATACGACCCGACGCCGAGTTGTCTCTGTTAATTGCTAACCTCGGTAAAATGGCCGATATTCGCCGCGCCGCGAAACAGTTTCTCGATACCGGCAAACCGCTTCACCTGTTATTGAACAACGCCGGTGTGGTGAATACCGAGCGCAAGCTCAGCGCCGACGGCATAGAAGAAACCTTCGCCGTGAACCACCTTGCCTATTTTCTACTGACTGAGCTGCTTCGAGAGCGCATCGTCGCCAGTGCGCCAGCGCGCATTGTGTCGGTGGCATCGGAAGCTCATGCTTTCTGCAAAGGCGTACAGTTTGACGACCTGGAGTTTGCCCGCCAGAAATACAAAACCTTCAAAGTGTACGGCCACTCCAAACTCTGCAATATTCTGTGGACCCGCCATCTGGCCAAGCAACTCGAAGGTACTGGCGTAACGGTAAACTGTGTGCATCCTGGCGCAGTCAGCACCGGCCTCGGCCAGCAAGACAATGTCATCATCGGGAAAGTGTTAGGGCTCGTGTTAAAACCCTTTTTCCGCAGCCCCGACAAGGGCGCCGAAACCTCCATTTATGTGGCGACCTCGCCCAGCTTGGAAGGGGTTACCGGCGAATACTTTGCCGACTGCAAACCCAAGCGCATTAAGCCCTGGGGCAAAGACGACGCGGCGGCGGAAAAACTGTGGTCGTTCAGCGAGGCCTACACCAAAACCACCGTTAGCTAATGGTGTGAACAGGCGCCTAGAGAGCACCTTTCTCTATCTGCCGCTCAATCCACTGCGTCGATTTGGCAACGCCAGCGCCCGGTAACAATTGCCGGGTCAGCTTGGCCGCCGCTGCCAAACCCGCCAGGGAAATTCCCGTGTCATAGCCTTGCTGATTCAGCATCAGCACTAGATCTTCCGTGGCAATATTTCCCGAGGCTCCCGGTGCAAAAGGGCATCCCCCCAAGCCTGCAATAGACGCGTCAAAGCGCCGCACACCGTTTTCCAACGCAGCATAGGCATTGGCGATACCCATGCCTCGGGTGTCGTGAAAGTGGCAGGCGATTACATCGTTATCAAATTCGCGACATAATCTATTGGTTAGGCTTGCGGACTGCTGCGGCGTCGCTGCACCAATCGTATCGGCTAATACAATTTCTTTTGCGCCTGCGGCGAGTAATACTTCGGCTTGTTGCAGGATAATGTCTTCATTAATGCTCCCTTCAAAAGGGCATTCCCACGCGGTGGCGATATAGCAGCTTGCATGCACGCCATCATGGCTGGCTCTGGCCAGTACCGTTTTGGCAAAACGGAAGGCCTGCTCGTTGTCCATACCAATATTCTTCTGATTCATGGTCTCGCTGCTGGCCACCACAATAGCGATGTGGCCTGCGCCGGCTGCGGTCGCCAAGTCGTAGCCCTTCTCATTCGGAATCAGCACCGAAAATTCACCCGCGGTATTTGCCAGGGCGCTCACCACGTGGTCGCTGCCTGCCATGGCGGGAACGGCGCGCGGCGATACAAAAGCGCCCACTTCAATCTGGGTTAGCCCTGCTGACAGCAAGGCCTGAATAAGTTGCAGGCGCTGCTTGGTGTCAAGAACCTGCGTTTGATTCTGCAAGCCGTCGCGGGGGCCAACATCTCTTACCCATACTTTTTCCATGGCGTTTTCTCCTGTCAGGCGATGATGCCGTTGCTGCGCAGGCGCGCTATCTCATCGTCCGGCATCGCTAGCATCTCGCTGAGAATGTGTTGGGTGTCCTGACCGAGAAGCGGGGCGGGGGTGTAGGCGCTCTCTTCGCTGCGCGACAGTTTAATCGGGCAGCCCGGCCCCTTGGTGGTTTGGCCGTTGGGGTGGGCAAGGTCGACCACCATATTTCTGTACAGCACTTGTTCGTCGTTCAAGGCCTGGGAAAAGGTATTCACCGGCGCGGCAGGTATGCGTTGCGCATTCAGCTTTTCCATCCAGTACGCGGTGCTCTGGCTGTGGAAAATATCGGCCAGGGTGGTATCGATAAAGGCTTTGTCTGCAAGGCGTCCCGGTTGGGTGTCGTATTCAGGTTTTTCCAGCGCCTCACAGTGCAAAAGGCCTTTTAAATTGTGCCAAAAATTATCCGTAATCACGCAAATGACCAAGTGACCGTCGGCAGTGGGGTAGCTGTTGTAGGGCACATGCACAAAGTGACTGTTGCCAATGGGGTGGGGGTTGTTCCCCGACATAAAGTGCATGGTCGCCATGTAATTAAGCAGGGAGATTTGCGCATCCAGCATGGAAATGTCCACGTGCTGACCACGGCCCGATTGATAGCGTTCGATCACCGCCGACAATATGCCCATCACACCAAACATGCCGCCGCCAAGGTCGCCAATCGGAATGCCCGCGCGCATCGGCTGCGACGCGTCTTCGCCGGTAATCGACATGCCGCCGCCGTAGGCCTGGGCAACCTGATCAAAGGCGGGCCGTTTGGCACCCGGCCCCTGTTCGCCAAAGCCGGTAATGGAGCAACTGATAATACGCGGGTTGATCTCGGCGAGCCGCGGGTAATCGATCTTGAGTTTTTCCGGCACGCCGGCTGCATAGTTATTCACAACGATATCGGCCTGCTCAACCAGCGAATAAAACACCGCCAGGCCGTCCTCGCTTTTCAGGTCGATGGCGATACTTTTTTTATTGCGATTCAGCGTAATAAAGTAGGCACCCATGCCGTCAATGGAGTGCTCGGGGTCGGTGGCCAACAACTTGCGCGTGCCTTCGCCAGCAATCGGCTCCACCTTGATCATCTCCGCACCCATGTCACCCAATATCATCGTGCAATAAGGGCCGGACAACATATGGGTCAGGTCCAATACCCGCAATCCGGAAAGCGCATTGTTCATAACATACCTGCTGTATTCACGATCGAGTTGTTAGCGGCTGGCGACAATACCACCGTCGAGTACCAAGGTGCTGCCGGTCATATAATTCGATGCGGCGGAGGCCAGAAAAATTGCCGTACCCGCAATATCATCGGCGCTGCCCATACGCTGCAGCGGGATGCTCTGCAGTAACGATTGGTCATCCAGCGGTGCCGTCATATCGCTGGGGAAATAGCCCGGCGCGATGGCGTTCACATTAATGTGGGCCTCGGCCAGGTCGGCCGCAAGTTGACGGGTCAGCTGGATTACCGCCGCTTTACTGGCGCCGTAGGAATAGGTTTTTAGCGCCGAGTGAACCATGCCATACACCGAGGCAATATTAATAATGCGGGCGGGCCTGTCTTCGGCGGCGGCGTTCTTGAGTAGTGGCAGTAATTGTTGGCTGAGGAAGAAGACCGACTTCACATTCAAATTCATCACCTTGTCCCAGCCCGACTCGGGAAAGCTGTCGATATCAGCGCCCCAACTGGCCCCGGCATTATTAATCAAAATATCCAGCCTTGGGGTGAGCGATGTGATGGCGGCGGCGAGCGCTTCCACACCTTGCTGGCTGGATAGATCTGCTTCAATAGCGGTGCAGTCGCCCAGCGTTTGCAAGTGTGCACAGCGTGCGTGAAGTTCTGCCGCTTTTCGCGCGCTGATAATTACTTTGGCGCCGGCGTTAACAAAGCCCTCTGCCAACATCGCGCCAATGCCGCGAGAGCCGCCACTAATGAATACGGTTTTGCCGCTTACCGAGAATAAATCTGTCACGCTTGCTGCCCCCGTTCGCGTTCCTTGTACTGCTCCTCGCCAAAGGAGTAAGACCAGGTCTTATCGTCCAGCTCCATATAGAAGTTCGGCGGCAGGTCATACACCCAGCCGTTGATGACATCCTTACCGCGCTGAAAGGCCGGTCGCTGTGCCAGCGCATTAAACCAGCGATGAATACCGGGAAAAGTCTGTTCGGGGTGAATACCAATCAGTGGCAGGGCGCGCAGCCACGGCCACAGTGCGATATCGGCAATGGAGAATTGCTCTCCGGCGATATAGTGCTGCTGGCTAAGCTGCGATTCAATCACCCGGCACTGGCGAAGGCTTTCCTGCAGGTAGCGCTGTTTGGAATAGGGCTGCTCTTCACGAGCGTAACGCACGAAGTGGTGGGCCTGACCCTGCAGCGGCCCAACGCCCGCCATTTGAAACATCAGCCATTGCAGCTCGGCGTAGCGCTGGCTGGGCTGGCGAGATAGCAGCTGGCCGCTTTTCTCTGCCAGGTAAATCAGAATCGCGCCGCTTTCAAACACCGTGATCGGCCCGCCTTCGGCATCGTTATCGACAATCACCGGCAGCTTGTTGTTGGGGTTTAAGGCCAATAGCTCGGGGCTAAACTGGTCGCCCTGGCTAATATCGTAGGGAATTACGCGATAGTCCAAGCCCAGCTCTTCCAACGCAATAGAAATCTTGTGGCCGTTGGGGGTTGGCACCGTATGTAAGTCGATCATCGCAGCTCTCGTTTGTTATTATGTCAATAATATTGACATTATGCTGAGGCGATTGTCTACCCCCAAGATTTGCTAATTCTCATATTGGCGAGTTGACGTGCCGAGAGAAAGCCGCTAATAATGTAAACTTAGTTGACATTAATTCGGGCCGTGCAAGGCGCTTCACTGCACCGGATGGCTCAAACGCAACAACAATAATAATAGAAAAGATGGGTGCCTATGTTTATCAACAGCAGTACATCGTTACGTCCTCACTGCGTAGCCATTGCACTAATACTGACGGCTCACAACGCGTTTTCCGCGCCGGTAAAAGAGCGCCGGGTGTTGGAGGAGGTCATCGTTAGCGCGCAGAAAGTCGAGCAATCGTCTCAGGATGTGCCCATCTCGCTCACCGCCGTGAGCGGCGAATTTATGAAAGAAGTGGGCGCGGTTAACCTGCAAGACCTCGCCCCGTATATGCCCAATGTGCGCTTTTCCTCCGATACCGATCCGGCACTTACCCAGGTAAATATTCGCGGTTTTGGCTCCAACCCGCTGAATGCCGCTTTCGAAAGCTCGGTGGGTTTCGTGCAGGACGAGGTGTTTTACAACCGCCCTTCATACTTTAGCGAAGCCATGTTCGATATTGCCCGTATAGAAGTCCTGCGCGGGCCGCAGGGCACCCTGTTTGGAAAAAACACCGTGGCGGGGGTATTCAATGTTAGCTCGGCTGACCCCACCGACGACTTCTCCGGGAAACTGCAATGGCAGGAAAACGACGCCGATGAGCGCTACCTGGAAGCGGCCGTAGCCGGTGGCGTGGGCGACCACCTTTCGCTGCGCTTTTCGGCGATGGACCGCGACAAAGAGGGTGACCTGTATAACCAATTTTTGCAGCGCCGCGACGATCAACACGAACAAAATGCCCAGCGTTTGAAGATCTTTTTCGACCCCAGCGATTCGCTGCATATGGAGCTGAATGCCTACCAATCGGAAACCATGGCCAATTACTGGGGACTGCAAATCTTCAAACTGGACGACGACACCCGCACCTTTCTTGAAAACTACGACCCGAATATTGAAGACAATCCCTACGACTTTCGCAGCTCCTACAATGTGCCGGGCTTTATCGAAAAAGCATCCGACAGCCTGTCATTGCTAAGTGAGTGGCAGCTGGGCGACGTGGCCGGGCTGCAGAACAGCGCGTTGACATTAATTGTTGCCGACAGCGAGTTATACATCGACAGCCTTGTCGACCTCGACGCTTCCCCTGCCGACCTTGCCAAACTAGCCGTGACCTCGGACTACAATCAGCAGTCGCTGGAGCTTCGGTTTACTGCCAGCAGCGAGAGCCTTTTCGGGTTGGGCGAGGGCGTTAATCTGGTTGCCGGTATTTACGCTCTGCATTCGGAATTTGAACAACAAACGCAAATTACCGCCGGCGACGACCTGCTGGCCTACCTCACCACCGACGACGCCCTGCAACTGATCAGTGGCAATACCAATGCCGGCTCAGGCGGCTTGCTCGGCGGTTTAAACCTGGCGGGCTTGGGCTTGATCTCCGGTCTGGGTTCCACCTTGATTGGCGACGACAGCTACCTGCTGGACTACTTTCTGGATGTGGAAGCCTACGCGGCCTTTGCCCAATTCAGCTGGTACATCACCGATAAGTGGGTACTCACTCCCGGGCTGCGCTACAGCCGCGAAACCAAAACTGCCGACGCCTCGGGTGCCTCGCGCTGCCGCACTGGCAATCTGGGGCTGCCTTGTTTGATGGGCACCGCGCTAAGCGCCGAGGAATATCAGGAGGAAGGTATCGAGCGCGAAGAGAGCGACCTGTCGCCCAAGCTGTCGCTTCAGTACTATTTGAACGAAGACACCAATGTCTTTATCAGCTACGCCCGCGGTTACAAAAGTGGTGGCTTTAATGCCTCGTCCTTCGGTGGTGAAGACCTCAATTTCGAGCCCGAAAAAGCCGTCACCGTCGAGGCCGGTTTAAAAGGCAGCTTCTTGGATAACACCCTGCGTTTTAACCTCGCCGTGTACCAAACTCAGTTTGAAAATCTGCAAGTGCTGGCCTTCAACGGTGCCTTCTTCGATGTAAAAAACGCCGCTACCGCCACCTCTGACGGCCTTGAAATGGACGTTATGTGGATCACGCCAATGCCGTTTCTGCGCCTTGCCGGTTCTGTAGGCCTGTTGGATGCGCGCTACGACAGTTACCCCGCCGCGCCAGCGCCGATTAATGAAGGTGTCGACGCCCAGCAAGACCTTGGCGGTCGACGCATCTCCTTCGCCCCCAAAGAAACCGCCAGCTTTACTCCAACATTGGAGTTCCCGGTCTTCGGCTTAGCCATGAGTACCAGCGTCGATATTCTCTACCAAGGCGATCAATACACCGACGGCGACCTGGATAAAAACACCTTTTCGCCGGGCTACACCACCGTGTCGGCGCGGGTAAGCCTGGCATCGCTGGATTCCGGCTGGGCAATTACCGTTGGCGGCAGCAACCTCACCGACGAAGAAGTGCTGGGGCAAGTGCTCGATACCGTGTTTTTCCCCGGCACTTACAACACTCGGCAGAAGTCGATGCGGAAAATTTTTGCTTCGCTGAATTATCAGTGGTGAGCGAACGGGTTTTCCGCACAGGTGAGTTTGGGGGGCGGAAAGTGCTAGGCTAGCTGTCCAATAATCAGAAGGGCATTTGCTATGCACGACACGCTTCCCGATACCGGCCTGCAACTGCGCTCGCTGGTCACCGACGACGGCTACCTCAAACTGATACTGAAATCCTCGCCGATCCCCGAGCCAGGCGACGATGAGGTGGTGGTGCGCATTGAGGCGACCCCCATCAACCCCTCGGATCAGGCCACACTGATTGCCCCCGCCGATGTCAGCACCGGCAAAACCACGGGCAGTGGTGCCGATACCGTGTACACCGCCAAACTGCGCCCTGGCCTAGAGGGCCGCGTTAAACCGCGAATTGGCAAGCCGCTGGCGGCGGGAAATGAAGGGGCGGGCACCGTGGTCAAGGCCGGTGCCAGTGCCGCTGCGCAGGCACTGTTGGGTAAAACCGTGGCGGTGATGGACGGCGCGCTTTACTGCCAGTACCGCAAAGTGAATGTGATGCAGTGTCTGCCATTGAATGAGGGCACCTCGGCCCGCGACGGCGCGTCCTGCTTTGTGAACCCCCTGACGGCACTGGGTATGGTTGAGACAATGCGTCGCGAAGGTTTCAAGGCGCTGATCCACACGGCGGCGGCGTCCAATCTTGGGCAGATGCTTAATCGTGTATGCCAGAAAGATGGCATTGATCTCATTAATATTGTGCGCAAGCCCGAGCAGGTTGAGTTGCTGAAATCCCAGGGCGCCAAATACGTCTGCAATTCCAGCGACGACAGCTTTATGAGCGACCTGACCCGGGCGATTGAAGAGACGGGTGCCTACCTGGCGTTTGACGCCACCGGCGGTGGTGAGCTGGGTAGCCGTATTCTCGCCTGCATGGAAAAAGCGGCGCTGAAAGAGGTTGCCCTGCCGGGGCCCTATGGCTCCGATACCTTCAAACAGCTCTACATCTACGGCAGCCTGGATTTGTCGCCGACCATTGTCCATCGCAACTTCGGCTTTAGTTGGGGCATTAATGCCTGGCTGCTGACGCCGTTTATTGCCAAGGTCGGGCCAGAGCGCGCCGACGAATTGCGCCAGCGCGTGGCCGATGAGCTACACACCACCTTTGCCAGCCACTACAGCGATGAAGTGTCGCTGCTGGATGTATTGCAGGCCGATGTGGTCGCTGAGTACAGCCAGCAGGCCACCGGCAAGAAATACCTGATTAATCCCAGCCGGTAAGCGGCTTCGCGTGCCGGGCGACCAAGCCCGGCATGTCCTTCCTTACAGCACTCAGTCCGCAAAGCCTTTTTTCTGCAACCACGCATCGCAGCGCGATATGGCGTCGTCGAGTTTATCGGGTTGGCCGAAGTAGTAGTGAGTGGCGCCCTCCACTTCGTACAGTTCTTTGTCGTCGTGGGCAATGGCGTTATACAAGCGATGAGTGTGGCTGGGGGTGCAGGCATCGTCGGCGGTGTTGCCAATGACGAGAATTGGCACGCTGATTTTCGCTGCGCAGGCTTGGCCGTCGGCATTGGAGTCGTCGTAGCTCCACTGTGACAACCAGCTTCGCAGGGTACAGAATCGGGCTAGCCCAACGGGGCCATTGTTCACGACTTTGGGGTCGCCGAGGTAGCACCAATTTTCCTGTCGGTCATTGGGGTCGACGCTGGGGTCCAGCCAGCGCGGGTCGGCCATGGTGCCGTGTACCACAAAGCCAAATTCGTCGTTGGGTCGGTCGCTGTCTTTCAGGTATTGCAGCTTGTCTTTTACCCAGGCGGTAATCTTTCTGTTGCGGGCAATTTGCGCGGCGCGATAGCTGCTGAGGAACTCCTCGCTATAGGGCGGCTGATTGGGGTTGGCCGGGTCGTAGAGGTTCAGGCCTTGGTCTTTGTTGTCCGGGTTGGCTTCATCGAGAACTGAGGCGTCCATCCATTCGGTGAGGGTATGGGCGCGGCTGACGTGGGCGGCAAGAATCATCACGCCGTCGGCGGGAATCAGCCCTTGGATGGTGAGGTCTACCGAGTCGCCCGCGGGGGTGTGGGTAATGGTCGGGTTTTCCGCCTGGCTTTGATAAAACAGCGACAGTGAGCCGCCGCCGCTCCACGCCGCAAGAATCACTTTGTCGTAACCCAGCTCTTCTTTGGCATGGCGGATGCAGTTGCCCATATCGATGGCGACTTTTTCCATAATCAGTGCGCTGTCGTTACCGGAGTAGCGGCTTTGGCAGTAAATGACCGGGTAACCAGCCTTGGCCATGGCGACCACCATCGGCAGGTATTCGCCGCCGCCAACGGGGTGCATAAACAGAATGACGTTGTTGCAGCGCGGTTGTTTGGGCTTGAGATGGTGGGATTTAAGGGCGCCAAAATCCAGCGGGCCGCCGTAGGTTTCCTTAAACGGGCTTTTATCCTGATAGAAAATTAAATAGGGAATACGCTCGTAGCTTCTTGTCGATTCGCTCATTATATTTATCCTGTTGGCGAGGCTGTGCTCTGATTTATTGTCAATATAGTTTACAAAAAAATAAACGCTATGGCATGCTGGTAGGGTGTTTTTTTTCAGTTTGCCCTACAATCGCTGGCACCACAGAGAAAGTGAAATGAACTTATGAAGAAATTGGTTGAGCAGGATCAGGGCTATTTGATCGGCACACTTGCCTACGCCCTGTACTGGGTGGACGAAAGCTTGCAGGCGAGTTTGGCTGCGGCCGGTTGGGAGCGGATGAACCGCACCCGTTCGATGATTATGTTGAGCGTAACCGCAGGCATTAACCGCCCAGCTGATATGGCGCGCAACCTCGGTGTGAGCCGTCAGGCGATCCACCAGTTGCTGCAGGGCTTAAAGGACGAAAACATTTTGGAGCTTGTGCCCGACCCCAAAGACAAGCGCGCAAAAATGGTGAAGTTCAGCGCCGAGGCGGATGATATTCGCCGCGATGCCCAGGCAATTTTATTGGGTATTGAGGAGGAACTTCGCAAACGAATCGGCAAAACCGCCTTCAATGGTTTGAAGCAAGCGCTGAACAGAAGCTGGGGGCCGATCGCCATCGTTGAGCCGGAAAAATAATCACCCTTTTACCAAAAATAATAATAGGAGCGGTTAATGACTAAGATTTGTGTGTTGTTCCACAGTGGCTACGGCCATACCCAGCGTCTTGCAGAGACCATAGTGGAAAGCCTTGCCGAGCAGGCCGAAGTAACGGCGATTGCGATTTCCCAAGACGGTGAGATCAGCGACGCGCACTGGCAGGCCTTGGATGACAGCGACGGTATTTTATTCGGCTCGCCCACGTATATGGGCAGCGTGTCCTGGCAGTTTAAGCGGGTGGCTGATGCCTCCAGTGGCCGCTGGATGATGCAAAACTGGAAGGACAAATTGGCCGGTGGTTTTACCAACTCCGCATCGATGAACGGTGATAAGTCTTCAACGCTGGCCTATCTGCATACCTTTGCGATGCAGCACGGTATGTTGTGGGTGGGCACCGCGTTGCCGGCGGCAAATACCAAAGCGGCGCAGCGAAACGACGTTAATTACCTGGGGGCGTTTAGTGGTTTGATGGCGCAGTCGCCCGCCGATGCCAGCGCCGACGAGGCACCCCTGCCCGGCGATCTTGAAACTGCCAAACTGTTTGCTGCGCGTTTTGTTGCGCAGTGCCAGCGTTTGACCTAATGCAGGTAAGGGCGCGGTAAGTGCCGCGCCACAAACTTAGCCCCGGCCGCGTTTATCCAGCCGCTCTGCGCCGAAAACTTCTTCTTTTTGTTTGCGTGTTTTTGCCGTCCAGGCATTCAATGCATCACGCGCGCTGGCGGCTTCGTCTTTCATAATGGCGTCGCTATTTTCTGCGCGGCAGGTGATTTCCACCTGAATGCCATTGGGGTCGTACATATATACCGAGTGAACAAAGCCGTGGTCGATGGGGCCAAGGCAGGTTTTGCCGGCGGCGTTTAAATAGTCCTGCCATTCGCGCAGGCTATCCAGCGATTCAGTTTCGAATGCAAGGTGCATGTCGAAGCTATCTTTGCGGCCAAAATGCTCGGGCTTGGAAATACCGGGTTCGTCAAAAAAGGCGATGTAGTTGCCGTCTGCCATTTCAAAAAAGATATGCAAGAAGTGGCGATTGCGGCCGAGGTTTTCACCAAAGTCGATGTCTTCTTCAAAGGCAGCGGCGAGTGTTAAGCCGAGAAGGTCTTCATAAAACCAGCGTGTTTGCTCGGCATCTACACAGCGATAGGCGGCGTGATGAATGTTTCCCAGGGCCTGAAGTGGTTTGTTCATCGCCTGTGGTTCTCCCATTTTAATTATCGTTTTTAGTATTGGCCAGCTGATTGCAACAAGTCAATATACTTGACAATAATGAATCATGTTGATTGTATAAGCAAGAACTAGCAGGCCTCTGCAATACACCTCTTGAGGGTTCGCTGGCTTGTGTAGTGGCTCCCTAACAGCGCAGATAAAGAGAAGAATATGGCGATGTCTCGAGACTGGATGCAGATACGTAGCGAGTTGGTGGATTTCTTGGAGCAGGAAATTTATCCGCGCGAGCCGCTATTGCAATCTGCCGATAAAACCCTTGCCGAGGCGGAATTGGCCGCGCTGGTTAAGAAGGCCAAGGCAAAGCACTTATGGGCCTTTGGCCACCCCGAAGAGATCGGCGGTATGGGCTTGCCGTTTTTGGAATACGCCTACCTGAATGAGGTTATCGGCCGCTCGGAATTCGCTCAGCGCATTTTCGGCACGTATTCTTTGCAGGACTCCATCATGCTCAATGCCTACGCGTCAGACAGTCAGCGCGAGCGTTATTTGCTGCCGCTGGTTGCCGGTGACATCAACCCCAGTTTTGCGATGACCGAGCCAGGTATTTCCAGCTCCGACCCCACGCAGCTGCAGACCACCGCCGAATTAAAAGACGGTTATTGGCATATTAATGGCCGCAAGTGGTTTACCACCGGCGCCGATATTGCCGCCTACACCACGGTAATGTGCCGCACCGAAACACAGGCGCCCGACCACAGCGCATTCAGCATGATTATTGTGCCAATGGGCACGCCGGGCTACTCCATCCTTCGGGATACGCCGGTGCTGGGCATCGCGGGCGGCCACTTTGAGGCCGAATATGTGAATGTGAAAGTGCCTGCCGACAACCTGTTAGGTGAGCGCGGCGCGGGTTTTAAAATCGCCCAGCGACGCCTCGGCCCCGGGCGAATCTTCCATTGCATGCGCTGGCTTGGTCAGGCCCAGCGCGCCTACGACCTGATGTGTAAGCGCTTGCTGTCGCGCAGTGCCTTTGGTTCTGGCCTCGCCGATAAACAGTTAATGCAGCAGCATGTGTTCAACAGTTACCAGGATATTCAGGCCTGCCGCCAGCTAACTTTGCACGCTGCTAAGCGCATCGACGCGGGCGATATTGCCAGAGTGGAAATTGGCGCAATTAAAGTGGCCGGTGCCGGCATGTTGCACCGGGTAATTGACCGTGCCATTCAGGTTTATGGGGCCGAAGGCCTTACCGACGACACTCCGCTAAGCCGCATGTATCGCCATGCCCGCGAAGCGCGGCTCTACGACGGCCCGGACGAGGTGCATGTTCAATCGGTGGCGAAGCAACTGCTGCGAGCCTATGAAAAAGGTCAGGGCTGGGACTTTGGCCAGCGCGATGCCGAGTTTGCGTCATGACGGATATGGCCTTAGTCCGTTTGTTGGAAGAATGCCTGTCGGGGCATTGGCAGAGTAGCGTGACCATCGACAATGTTAAGCAATTAACGGGCGGCGCAGCGTCGCAAACCACCGCGTTTGATGCCTGGGCAGAGGGCACGTTGCAGCCGCTGATCTTGCGTTGTGGCGACGATGAACACCAGTTTGAAAATGCCCTGACCAAACCCACCGAAGCCAGTTTGCTGGAGTTGGTCTATCAGCAGGGCTTGCCGGTGCCGGAAGTGATCGCTCACATACCGGCCAGTGACGTGAGCGGCGCCGGCTTTGTGATGCGGCGGCTCGCAGGCGAGGCACTACCTAAGCGCATTCTTACTGATGTGCGTTATGCCACTGCCCGGGAGCTACTGGCTGGTCAGTGCGGCGCTGTTTTGGCGTCTTTGCACAATATTGATCCGCGTCGCGCCGCTATGCTGGAGTCAGTGTCGGTAGAAGACGACGTGCTGCGTTACCGGGAACGCTATCGGGAATTCGGTCAGTGTTTGCCGGTGTTTGATTTGGCCTTTCGCTACTTATTGGACACCCCGCCAACGCCGCGCCAAGCCGCCATCGTGCACGGCGATTTTCGCAACGGCAATATCCTGGTGGACGAGCAGGGCCTGAGCGGGGTGCTGGATTGGGAGTTGGCGCATATCGGCAACCCGATAGAAGACCTCGGCTGGCTGTGTGTGAATTCCTGGCGTTTTGGCCACGTCGACAAAGCGGTGGGCGGCTTTGGTGACAAGCGTGCCCTGTTGGAAACCTATAACCGCGGCCGCGAAACCGATGTTACCGAGCGGGAGCTGGCCTATTGGGAGGTGTTTGGCGTGCTGAAATGGGGGGTGATCTGCCTGTATCAGAGCGCCATTCATTTGCAGGGTAAGCAGCTTTCGGTTGAGCGGGCGGTGATCGGCCGGCGTTTGTCTGAGTGCGAGGCCGACCTTATTCGGCTGCTGAAGGAGCGTTAATCATGGCTATTGAGCATCCCAGTGCCGAGCAATTACTGGAGGCGGTTAGTGAGTTTTTAAAACAGTCGATACTACCCGTCGTGGACGCGCCAGCCCTGTCGTATCAATTGCGGGTGGCAATCAATGGCCTTGGTATTGTCGGTCGCGAGTTGAACGCGGGGGGAAGTCAGCAGCGCGACGAGCAAGCCTTGCTCGCTGAATTTCTCGGCCAACAGGGCGAGTTGGCAACACTGCGTGAACAGCTTCGCGCCCATATTGAGAGCAGCGACGCGCCCTACCGCGACCCGGCTTTGCTGGAAATGTTGCAAAAAATCAGCGACGCCAAACTGGCTATCGACAACCCGAAATATCAACCGGTGCCGCCATCAGGTGCGGGCATTCGGTAATAACCTGAACGTGTTTTAACAAGCAATACAACAATAAGGAGAACAACATGGATCTGAATAACAAAGTGGCACTGGTTACCGGCGGCGCGTCGGGCTTGGGAGAGGCGACCGTACGCGCCTACGCTGCCAGAGGCGCCAGGGTTGCCATCTTCGATATGAACGAGGTTCGCGGTAACGCCTTGGTGGAAGAGTTGGGCAGCGACCGCGCGGCGTTTTACAACGTCAACGTCGCGGATGAACAGTCGGTGGCCTCGGCCATCGATGCCCTCGTTGAAAAGTTTGGCGGCCTGCATATCTGTAACAACTACGCCGGCATTGGTAACGCGATTAAAACCCTTGGTAAGCAGGGTGTTTTTCCGCTCGATGCCTATAAAACCGTTATCGATGTGAACTTGATTGGCACCTTTAATGTTGCCCGCCTCGCTGCAAAAGCGATGGCTGACGCGGCGCCGTACCAGGACAACGCCCGTGGCGTCATTATTAATACCGCTTCGGTTGCCGCCTACGAGGGGCAGGTAGGGCAAGTGGCCTACAGTGCATCAAAGGGTGGCGTGGTTGGCATGACCTTGCCAATGGCGCGCGACCTTGCCAGTTACGGCATTCGTGTAAACACCATTGTGCCGGGTCTTATTCATACGCCGCTGTTTGAAACTCTTTCGGAGGTGGCATACAAGTCGCTGGAAGCCAGTGTGGTTAACCCGCAGCGTTTGGGTCGCCCAGAGGAAATTGCTCACCTGTCGGTGATGATCGCCGAGAATGAATACATGAACGGCGAGTGTATTCGTCTCGACGGCGCCATTCGTATGCAGCCGCGCTAATCGCGCGGCACTCCTCCTATAAAGCAACGGCGAGGCGACAGCCATGTTTACTAATTTTAATCAGTACCACGCCTTTCATGCGCAGCGTCGCAGCGACGCCATGATGCTGCAAGACGACAGCCAGACACTAACCTTTGGCCAGGCCTGGGACTACGTGGGTACCATAGCCGGCGCCATGCAAGGTCAGGGCATTCGCAAAGGCCAGCGCGTGGGCATACTGGCAAAAAACTCTGTCGACAATTTATGTGTATTCCTCGCCTGTGCGCGCATTGGCGCGATTGCGGTGGGCCTCAATTACCGACTGAGTGAGGGCGAGCTGGAATATATCGCCGACGACGCGCAGCTGGTCGCGCTGTTTCTGGACGCAGAGTTCGACAGTCTGTGCGGGCCTGTAATGCAGGCACTGCCGCGCATTTACCTTGCGCCGACAGCAGGGCAAGACGACCTTAAAAACTGGTGCAAGGGGGCGAATGCCGCCGCCGAGGTGGATATCGCAGGCGACGATATTCTGTTTCATATGTACACCAGCGGCACCACCGGCCGCCCAAAGGGCGTGTTAATTAGCCATAGCAATGTACTGCTGAATAGTTATCAGGCGTCAATGAGTACCGGCGTGTGGCCGGCCGAAAACGACAAGGCCTTGGTGATTGCGCCCACCTTCCATGCGGTGGGTCTGGTGGGGGCGATGCTCGGTGTGATATACGGCTCGGCGATGGTGATTCATCGCGACTACGATCCGGTGGGCATGATCGAAACGCTGGCCAACGAGAAGATCACCACCGTGGCAGTGATTCCGGTAATGCTGCAGTTTTCGCTGGCAATGGTCGAGAATATTGAGCGCTATGATTTCTCTGCGCTAAAAACCATTAACTACGGCGGGTCGCCCATTTCTGAAAGTTTGCTGCAGGATTGTATGCGCATATTTGGCTGCGACTTTGTGCAGGGTTACGGGCAAACCGAGGCGACGATGGGCCTGACGTTTCTCACTGCTGACGATCACCGCCGCGCTTTGGCGGGTGAGCCGGGACTGCTGCGATCCTGCGGTCGTGCGGTGTTTGCTACCGCGTTAAAAGTGGTTGATACCGACGGCCGTGAATGCGCGCCGGGCGAAGTAGGCGAGATACTCGCCAAGGGTCCGCAGATTATGCAGGGCTACTGGCAACGACCCGAAGCGACCGCCGATACCATTGTTGATGGCTGGCTGCATACCGGCGATGCGGGCATTATCGATGAGCGCGGCTATGTGTTTATTCAAGACCGCGTGAAAGACATGATTATCTCCGGTGGCGAAAATATTTATCCCGCGGAAATTGAAAATCTATTGATGTCGCACCCGGAAATTTCCGACGTGGCGATTATTGGTGTGCCCGACTCGCGGTGGGGGGAAGTGCCCCTTGCCGTTGTAGTCTCGGCGCCGGAGTGTGAAATCACCCTGGCGGAAATGAAAACGTTCTGCGAAGGAAAACTGGCGGCATTTAAGGTACCTAAACATATCTGTTTTGTTCCAGGACTGCCGCGCAATCCATCGGGAAAAATTTTGAAGAAAGAACTCCGCGAAATGTTTGCCGAGCAATACCGGCTAGACAACAGCGAAATGGCGTAAGGGAGTTAGGACATGTCGACAGCAGAAACCATCAAGGCAGCGCGAAAACCCACTTCTGATATCGATCACCTGCCGGGAGATCGCGGGGCCTTGCCAATTTTGGGTGACACCATACCGTTTCTTACCGACTACTTTGCCATGTCGATGGAAAAGTATCGCAAGTATGGTCGAATTTTTCGCAGCAATGCGCTGCTGCAAAAAACGGTGGTAATGGTCGGGCCAGAAGCCAATGAAATATTGCTGAAAGACAGCGAAAAACTATTTTCCAGTAAGCGTGCCTGGGATCCTTTCCTGGATCGTTTGTTTCCCAACGGGCTGATGCTGATGGACTTCGCCGACCATAAACTCAATCGGCGAATACTGCAGTCGGCGTTTAAAAAAGATGTACTGGCAAAGTATGTCGATACCATGAACCCGATGATCGATCAGCGCCTTGCGCAGCTGCCTGCTGGGCAGCAGGTCATGTTTAAAGACGAGATTAAAGCGATCTTACTCGATGTGGCGGCCCAGGTATTTATGGGCGTCGATATCGGTGACGACGCGCAAAAAATTAACCGCGCCTTTGTTCACGCAATGGAGGCGTCGCTGGCTGTTGTAAAGTTGCCGATTCCCGGAACAACGTGGAAAAAGGGTTTGGATGGCCGCAAAACACTGGAACGTTTTGTCGAGCAACATATTCAGAAAAAACGCGAGCAGGAAACCGATGATTTCTTCTCGCAGTTTTGTCACGCCAAAGATGAAGATGGCAACTTCCTCGATGACAAAGCCGTTCGCGACCATATAATCTTTCTGCTGTTCGCGGCCCATGACACGACCACCAGCACGCTGTGTTCAACAATATATTTATTGGCAAAAAATCCTGAATGGCAGGAGAAATTGCGCGAAGAATTTGCCGGTATCGATAGCGACTCGCCGAGCTTTGACCAGCTTGCTGAGTTTTCTCTGGCGGGCTTTGTAATGCAGGAAACGCTGCGTATGTACCCGCCGGTGGCGGTGGTGCCACGGCGCACGGTGCGTGAAACGGAGATATTCGGTTACCGTATTCCAGCCAATACCTCTATTGGCATTTCGCCGCTGATGACTCACTACCTGGAAGAGTGGTGGAGTGAGCCCACGCGCTTTGACCCAATGCGTTTCTCACCAGAGCGGGCTGAGCACAAAAAGCATTTCTACCAGTGGTTACCTTTCGGTGGTGGCAGCCACAAATGTATCGGCCTGAATTTTGCGGAGATTCAGGTGAAGATTGTGTTGTTTCATTTGTTAAAGCGTTACCGTATTGACGCGCAGCCCGGCTACGAAATGCCCTACAATCCGGTGCCGATTTCCTTCCCAACCGATGGCCTGCCACTACGCTTTATGCCATTAGCGGAGTAGTTTGGCGGCGACCCAGCGCGCTGCCTCGTCGGCACTACCGGCGTGTGGCAGGTGCTGGATTTGCGGCTCAGCGATACCCACTGCGATTAATAAGCGTGCTCGATGATGGGCGTCGGTTTCATCGTGGCCCATGGCGACAAATAGCTGCGCGACAAAGTTCATTAGCAGTTGGTCGGCATGGTGCACGGCCGCGGCGACGGCGTCTTCTTCGCGCGCCCAATTGCGCATGACTTGATCCAGGCGTGAGAAATTACTGCTCAGCCAGAAGCTGATCAGCTCTTCAAACGCGCGCTCGGGTTTGTCGTGGGCACTTTGGCGAATGCGCTGATGAATGCTCTGCTGAAACTCGTCGGCCCAAAACGCCACCAGCGCCTCGATCAGTTGCGCCCGCCCTTTGAAGTGCCAGTAAAAGCTCCCCTTAGAAACACCCAGCTGCTGACATAGGCTGTCTATGGTCAGCGCTTTCACATTGCCTTCATTGGCCAGTGTTTCCAATGCAGCGTGAATAAACTGCGTTTTTGATTTGCGGCTTTTTTGTGGCTGCGGGTCGCCCATGCATCACCTAATTTAGTCAAATATATTGACAATGTTATTCCCATACCATACGGTATGGTATGTAGTGGTTGTACTCACAATAATCGATAAGAATGAGTAGACGCAATGTTTGTTGAGCAATTATCTGCAGCGCTGGTGCCCTACTATCTGCAAATAAAATTTTTCCATGTGGCCTGTGCGATGATCTGGTTGGCCAGCACATCGGTGGCCTATATCAATTACCTGCTGCCGGCGATTAAGGCCTGGCAGCGCGCGCCGGACGACGAGCGCTTGCTGCGTCAGCGCAATATTGCCATGGAGCGCTTTGATCAGGGCGTGGTACTGGAGCACGTGGCCTTTCCGCTATTGCTGCTAAGTGGTTTGTTACTGCTGACGGCTGGCCCCTGGGGGCTGGCACATTTCTGGCTGAGCCTAAAGTTGTGCATTGTGGTGCTGGTGTTTCTGCCTATCGAGGCAATGGATTATTGGTTGTCGCACTTCGGTGGTAACAAGCGTGCCATTCGCGTGTCGGGGCAGGGTGATGTCGCCCTGAGCTACGAACAGGCCATCGCCCATCATTGGTTGTTCTTAGTAGTGAGTACGCCGGTAATTTCAGTCACCGGCTTATTGGTTCTTTACCTCGCGGTTGTTAAACCCGTTTAAAACGAGCGACTTGATAATGAATAATAAAATGTCTGCTGCGCCGTCCCCGCAAACGCTGAGCAAAATCGCCATTGCTATGGGGGCTTATGTTTTGCTGGTGATCTGGCCCTGTTTTGATGCCCTGCGCCTGTTTATTGCTGAAGACAACCGGGCGTTTAGCCTGCATCACTTAGCGGTGGCTGTAGGCAGTGCACTGGCGGTGACTATTTTTTCCCAGCGGGTGATGCTGTCGCTATGTCGGCCGCCCGTCGATAAAGCGGTTCACTTTGCGGAGGGGGAAGTGCGATGAACAAGGCAATGAAAACGCACTGCTTGTGTGGGCTGGTTATTGGTCAGTTGTTGGCGTTACCTGCAATGGCAGCAGAGCACAAGCGCGCCTCTCATATCGAAGAAGTGATCGTTACTGCGCAAAAGCGTTCCGAGTCGATTCAAGATGTTCCCATCGCGGTATCTGTGCTCAGTGCTGAGCGCATGAAAAATTCTGCCATCGCGTCTTTTGAAGATATTTCTCTGGCCAGCCCGAATACGGAAATTAATATGACGCCTGGTTATGTGCAGGTGGGTATGCGCGGCCTGAACTCGCCGATTAATGATGGCATGGAGCAGGCGGTAGGGATCTATGTGGACGGTATCTACTACGGCAAAATGGCTTTCCTGCAAGATGCCTTTCTCGATCTGGCCCGAGTGGAAATGTTGAAAGGGCCGCAGGGCACACTGTTTGGTAAAAATACGGTGGCCGGCGCAATAAGCATCAGTACCGCCCAACCTGAGGAAGAGTGGCGGGTATCGGCCAGCGCAGCTCATGGGCAGTTTTCCGGTGAAAAATATGACGCCATGATCAATGCGCCGCTGGTGGAAGACCGGCTGGCTCTGCGCGTCGCGGCAACGAGCGACCGCCGCGATGGCTATGTAAACAATGTGTTGCGCGGCACAGATGAAAAGCGCGTCGACAAAGAGGGGTTGCGCGCCAAGCTGTTGTTTACGCCGCTGGATACCTTGACGGCCGTGTTGACCTACTACCAAGGCGAGTCACGCGACAGCGGTCAGGGATGGGAGCCCTTCGTGCTGGGTGGCGACGCCGCTCTTGTACACGGTTTGTTTGACCCGAATCTAGAAGCCAACTTTGATTACCGCAGCCACGCCGACGCGCCGAATGAAAGCTGGAGCGACACCGAAGTGTGGAATCTGGAGGCGAACTGGGATGTCGCCGAGCACCGGCTAACGCTGATCGCCAGTGACGCGCGTGCCGAGGAATGGCTATATCTGGATGCTGATACGGCCTCGGCACCGATCGCCGACTGGGGGCGAGAAACCGACTACCGCCAGCAAATGCTGGAGCTGCGTTTGAGTTCGCCACCGGGCAAGCTGGAATACTTAGTGGGTGCTTTTGCTTTTCAGTCTGACAATGACCTGACCGGCGAGCTGCGCATGCTGCCCAAGGGGCCGCTTCAGGGCTTGTTACTGCCCGCGCTCGGTTTGGATGTTGTGACCGATCTGCTTGGCGGCGTGCTGACGCCATTGCTTGACCCCCTCGATAATCTATTGGGCGCGTTAACCACCGATGCCTTGCACCAACGTTTTATTCAACATACCGAAACCCTGGCGCTGTTCTCGCAACTCACCTGGAATATCACTGACCGATTGAGTCTGGTGGCGGGCTTGCGGGCATCGGAGGAAAAGAAAAAGGTAGACCTGGACCAGAATTATGAGCAAACCGGCTTGCTGTTGCAGTCCGCCTTCGGGGTGACCGAGTACCAGCTGAAGGACACGCGGGAAGAGTCCAATATCGCCCCCAAGCTATCGATGAAATACAGCCTGGACGACGATTTGATCTACGCCAGCTATTCAGAAGGATTTAAAGCGGGAGGCTATAACCCGCTGGCACGCACGGCGGATGAGTCCGGCTTTGATCAGGAACGCGCCAAGGCCTATGAGCTGGGCTACAAGCTCACTGCCTACGACGGCGTACTTACGATTAATACCGCGCTCTACCACACTGAATTTAGCGATATGCAGATACAGGCATTTATCGGCAACGGCTTTATTGTGAACAATGCCGCGAAGGCGACCACTGAGGGGGCGGAGATTGATATCAGTTGGCAGCCCTGGCGTGGCAGCCAGTTCTTTGCGAGTTGGGGCTATAGCGATGCCCGCTTCGACAGCTATAAAGACGGGCCTTGCCCGGCGTCATCCAATGAAGAAACCTGCGATCTAAGTGGATCGCAGCTACCCCGCGCACCGAAAATCAGTGCCACCGCCGGCTTTAATGTTGCCGTACCGTTGTGGCAAGAAAAAGTCGCCATGATGGTCGGCGCTGATATGAGCTGGCGCGACCGGATATTGTTTGACCTGGATGCCGACCCCATCGACAGCCAGGATGCGTATCATCTGATTAATCTTCATGCCGGCATCGTCGATCCCAATGGGCGTTGGCAATTTATGGGGCATATTAAAAACCTGGAGAACAAAACCATCCGTCATTTTGCAGCAGATATGCCCATCTTTAGTGGCTCTCATATGGGATTTTTGATGCCGCCCCGCATGTTCAGTGCTGAGCTGCGGTTCGCACTTTAGCGATTTTCTTGGAGTAATTGACGGTGCTGTGAAGCGATGGCTATTTTGCACCTCTCGCGCTTGCTAGGCTGGAAAAATTCTAACAAAAAGCCAGTAGTGCAGAGGCGCCATGACTTCCCGCAGAGACTTTATTCGTTCTAGTGCCGCCGTTGTTGCCTTGGGCGCCACGGCCTGTGGCGGCGGTGGAGGTGGCGCCGGCAGTACAAATAATGATGAGGCTAACGACATTGTTATGTCGGAAGTTTCGTCGACAGATACTCCCCAGCCCGATCTTCCCCCGGCACCTGCAGAGCTACACTTGCTCAAACGCGCCACGTGGGGGCCTACACCGCAGAGTATGCAGGCAGTGGCGGAAGCTGGCGCAAATGCCTGGCTTGAGCAGCAGCTGTCGATGTCGGCAGCGCGCGACGCTGACGTTGAGGCAGAGGTTAATTTCCGCTGGCCTACGGTCAACTACGACGGCTGCCGCCTTGCTCAGCTCAATGATGATCGCCGGGCGATGCGAGAGCTGCGCAGTGCGACGCTGTTTCGGCGGGTTTTTAGCCGTCGGCAGTTGTTTGAGGTGATGGTCGATTTTTGGAGCGATCACTTCACGATCTATCACGGAGATGGCATTGCGCGTCACATGAAGACGGTGGACGATCGCGATGTTATTCGGGCAAACGCGCTGGGAAGTTTTCGCGGCTTACTTAATGCGTCAGCTAAAAGCCCGGCAATGTTGGAATACTTGGATAATCGTCGCTCCACCAAAAAGCACCCCAACGAAAATTACGCCCGCGAACTGATGGAGCTACACACATTGGGTGTGGGCGGCGGGTATACCGAGGACGATATCTGGGAAGTTGCTCGGGCATTTACCGGCTGGGGTATTCAAACCGGTGGCGACGACCGTTTGTGTTTGGCGAATAACCACCACGGCTTTCTATTCGACGACGAACAACACGATAGCAACGAAAAGCGCGTACTGGGTCACACCCTGCCAGCAGGCAGAGGCATGGAAGATGGTGAGCAAGTGCTGGATATCCTCGTCGCCCACCCTTCAACGCGGCGATTTATTGCCAGTAAGTTATACCGGCGATTTGTGCGCGATTCTGCTGCGCCGGAGGCCTTTATTTCCTCGGTAGCGGCAGCCTGGGGGGAGCATGGTGATATTCCGGCAATGCTTCGAGCGGTATTTAGCAGCGAGGAATTTCATAACGCGGCAGACGCAAAGCTAACACGGCCACAAGAGAGCGCAATTGCGCTGGTGCGCGCTCTGGAACCGGAGATGAATGACAGCCTCACCTTGTCGGATTTATTGCGGGCCTCGGCTATTCCCGATCTCTACAGTATGTTGGGCTTGGCGAATATTGATGCCCTGCCCGAACTCGACTTTGGCTTGCTGGACCCGCTGGATATTGACCTGAACCCGACCTATGAAGGGCCGAATAGCGACAGCATGATCTCGCGTACCGGCCATGTTCCCTTTCAGTGGCCTAGCCCCGACGGCTACCCGGATAGCGAGGGCTACTGGGCCAGTGTTAATGGCCTACTCGAGCGTTGGCGCCACGTTATCAGTGTCGCGGGGCAGTCCCGCAGCGAGGGCGTGAGTAACGCCGCTTGGGCTGCAGACCAGCAGGAGGAGCCCGGCGAGGCACTGGCGGCCATGCGCCGGAAGTTGCTGATGCGCGATATCGACGACGCGACGGCCAGCCGTTTGCTGGCGGCTGCCCAGACTCACGCGAGCGGCGAACGCGCGGCATCCACCGAACAATTTTGGCGGCGCTTAATGGCGCTGTTGCTGATCTCTCCCTATGCCCAACGGCGTTGATGGACTTCGGTAGTAAAAGAAAGGAAATACGATGACTTATACTCGCCGAGAGCTTTGGAATACCCTCGTCGATAGTGAGGTGAGCAGGCAGAGCCAGTTTACCTCGGCAAAACACACCCTGGTTGTGGTGTTTATGCGCGGCGCGGTGGACGGCTTGAATGTTGTGGTTCCCCACGGCAGCGACGACTACTACGCGCGCCGTCCGGTGGTGAGAGTGCCGCGGCCGGATCAATCCAACGGTGCCTTGGATCTGGACGGTTTCTTCGGTTTACACCCGTCGCTGGCTGGGCTGCTGCCCGCCTGGCAAAACGGCCGTATGGCCGCTGTTCACGCCGCTGGATCGCCCCATGAAAGCCGTTCACATTTTGATGCTCAGGCGATTATGGAAAGTGGTGTTCAAGACCCCAGTGCGACCTTAACCGGGTGGCTTGGTCGACACATTGCGCATACTCACAGCGGCCCGTCGGCGTCGCCGTTTCGCTCGGTAGCCATCGCCTCTGCGGCACCACAGAGTTTGCAGGGCTCGGTGCCGCCACTGGCGCTGGCGCAGTTTGACCGCTTCAATTCGATAGTGAAGCAGGGCGATGACTTCCTGAACGCCGTGCGCAGCATGTACGGTGACGAGACGGCGTTGTCGATTCAAAGCCGTTTGTCGTTGGATGTTGTGCAGGCGCTTGCCGCCGCCGATCCCGCGTCACTTGAGCCCCAAAACGGCGCGCAATACGCCAACAATGCCTTTGCCCGAAATATGCGCAAGGCTGCGCAGTTGATTCGCGCGGGTATAGGCAGTGAATTTATCAGTGTTGATATTGGTGGCTGGGACACCCATGTGAATCAGAACGGGGCGTTGCGCAATAACCTGGCGGCAATGGGTGATGGCTTAGCGGCTTTCATGCAAGACCTCGGCGACGCCATGTCGCGAGTGACGGTGGTAACAATGAGTGAGTTTGGTCGTCGCGCGACAGAGAACGGATCGCTGGGTACCGACCACGGTCACGGCAATGCCATGTTGCTAATGGGCGCCGGCGTCAACGGCGGGCAGGTTGTCAGTGACTGGCCCGGCTTGCAAGACGATGACCTCGATCGCGGTGACCTGCAGGTCACCACGGATTACCGCCAGGTGTTGTCGGAGTTGCTGCAGACCCAAAGCAGTCGTCTCGATATCGCCAGGGTATTTCCTGGATACAACTACCCCGGCGGACTTGGTCTTTTTCGCTAAATTATAAATCGCGAGCGTTGATGTAAGCCTGCTCGGAAATATGGTGGTAGTTTTTCGCGCCTTCTAGGAATTGCTTCCAGCTGGTGTAAACCTGCTGGGTGAGTTCATCAGTTTGTGCCAGCTCCGCCAGGTAGTCGTCAGAGGTTTTGTGCAGCGCGCGAATCACATCATCGGGCAGCTTGCGTAGCTGCACGTCGTGTTGCTCTACCAATTCCTGTAAGGCGTTATTATTGCGCGCGGTGTATTCGTCGAGCATATCGGCGTTGGCATAGCGCGCCGCAACCTCAACAATGGCTTGCAGGTCTTCGGGCAGAGCTTCAAAAGCCTGCTTGTTCACGATTAGTTCGAGAGTCGAGCCGGGCTCATGCCAGCCTGGATAATAGTAATAACGCGTGACCTCGTGAAAGCCGAAGGCCAGATCGTTGTAGGGTGCCACCCACTCGGTGGCGTCGATCACGCCGGTTTGCAACGAGGTGTACAGCTCGCCGCCCGGCAGCGTTACCGAGGTGCCGCCCAGGCGGTTTAATACTTCACCGCCCGAGCCGGGAATGCGCATTTTCAGCCCTTTGAGGTCGTCGACCGAGTTAATCTCTTTGTTAAACCAGCCCGCCATTTGCACGCCGGTATTGCCGCCGGCCATGGGAATCAAATTAAAGGGGGCATAGGCCTCGCGCCACAATTCCAAGCCGCCGCCGTGGTAGAGCCAGCCATTCATTTCCTGTGCGCTCATACCAAAGGGCACGGCGGTGAAGAAGATTGATGAGGGCAATTTGCCCTTCCAATAATAGGCCGCGCCGTGGCCCGCCTGAACGCTACCAGCAGAGACGGCATCGAACACGCCGAGGGCAGGAACCAGTTCACCGGCGCCATAAACGCTGATTTGCAGGCGGCCGCGGCTCATGCGGTTGACGACCTCGGCAAACTTTTCTGGTGCGGTGCCCAGGCCGGGAAAGTTTTTCGGCCAGGTGGTGACCAGTTTCCATTGATACACTCGCTCACCGCCCAGGGCGGCAGTTCGCGCGTTGTCATCGGCGACATAGTGCCGGCTGCGCTCGCCCACATAGAGCCAGCTCATGGCGACCAGCGCGGCAACCAGGGCCAGAATAATGAGCGGGGTAGTGCGCGCGTTTGAAGAGCGGTTCATAGCGTTACCTTATTATTGTTGTGAGCCGGTGCGATTACAGCAGCTCCAGATTGGCGTACTGCAATACCAGCCATTTGCTGCCTTCGTCCTCAAAATTTACTTGTACCCGAGCGCTGGCGCCCTGGCCCTCGAAGCTGAGCACGGTGCCCGCACCAAAAATACTGTGCAGCACGCGCTGACCCAGAGCGATACCGCAGTCGGCGGCGGCCTGAGCAGCAATATTGCCGCTGGCAAAGCTGCTCGGACGGGTCACAGTATTGTTAATACGCACTTCGTTGATGAGCTCGTTGGGGATTTCGCGGATGAAGCGCGACAGACTGTTGAAGTTCTCTTGCCCGTGCAGTCGCCGTGACTCGGCGTAACTCAGAAACAGCTGCTGCTCGGCGCGAGTAATACCCACATAGGCGAGGCGACGTTCTTCTTCAAGGCGTGCGGGGTCGTCCATCGACATCTTGTGGGGGAACAGGTTTTCCTCGACGCCCACCATAAACACGATGGGGAACTCCAGACCTTTGGCGGAGTGCAGGGTCATCAGTTGAATGCTGTCTTCGTGCTCGTCGGCCTGCTGTTCACCGGCATCGAGGGCCGCTTGGTCGAGGAATTCGCGCAGCAAATCGGCATCCGGGTCCTCCGGGGTAAAGCTACGCGCGGCACTGACCAATTCCTGCAGGTTTTCTATGCGCGCCTGCCCCTTCTCGCCTTTTTCCTTTTGGTGGAAGGCGATCAGTCCGGCTTTGTCGATGACTAAATCCACCTGCTCATCCAGCGACTGGTCACTGCACTGTTCGGCGAGGTCTTCGACCAGTGACAGGAAGCCGCGCAGGGCGTTGCCGGCGCGCGCGGTGAGGGCGCCGTTTTGAATCATCGCCATGGCCGACTGCCACAGCGACAGTTGGTGGTCGCGAGCGTATTCACGCAGCATTTCCACCGTGCGATTGCCGATGCCGCGCGTGGGCGTGTTGATCACCCTTTCCATGGCGGTGTCGTCGTCGCGCAGGGCGATCAAGCGCAAATAGGCGAGGGCGTTTTTAATTTCCAGGCGGTCATAGAAGCGCTGGCCGCCGTAGATGCGATAGGGTTGGCCGCTGCGAATCAGCGCCTCTTCCAATACCCGCGACTGGGCATTGCTGCGGTATAGAATACCGATGTCGGCGCGGCGATAGTCCTGGCGGAGCAACTCGTCGATACGGTCGGTGACAAAGCGCGCTTCGTCCTGCTCATTGAACGCGGCAAACAGGGTGATGGGCTCGCCGTCTTCGCCGCTGGTCCAAAGCTCTTTACCCAGCCGCTGGCTGTTGTTTTTGATCACCGCATTGGCGGCACTGAGAATGGTGCCGGTGGAGCGGTAGTTCTGCTCCAGGCGAATAATGCGGGTATCGGAAAAGTCCTTCGAGAACTGCTGAATGTTCTCAATGCGCGCGCCGCGCCAGCCGTAAATGGACTGGTCGTCATCGCCCACGGCAGTAATGGGCATGCCATTGCCGGCAAGAATCCGCAGCCAGGCGTATTGCACGGCGTTGGTGTCCTGGAACTCGTCGACCAGCACATGTTTAAAGCGCTGTTGATAGTGGGCGAGTACCGCCGGGTTGTCGCGCCATAACTCCAGGGCGCGGAGCAGCAACTCGGCAAAGTCGATAACCCCCTGCTGCTGGCAGATCTCCTCGTAGCGCCGATAAACCTTCAACATGGTTTGCAGGTACAGGTCGCCACCCGGGTCATCAATGTGGGCGCTGCGTCGACCCTCGTCTTTGTGGCCGTTGATAAAGTAACAGGACTGGCGCGGTGGCCAGCGCGAATCATCCAGTTGCAGTTCGCGGTGGATGCGCTTCATCAGCCTAAGTTGGTCGTCGCTGTCGAGAATCTGAAAATTCTCCGGCAGACCGGCTTCGCGGGCGTGGGCCTTTAATAGGCGGTGGGCAAGGCCGTGGAACGTGCCCACCCACATACCACCTTGCAGGCTGCTGCCCAGCAGCTCCTCAATACGGCCGCGCATCTCCCGCGCCGCCTTGTTGGTAAAGGTAACCGCCATAATGCTGTACGGCGACAGGCCCTCTACCTTTATCTTCCAGGCTATGCGGTGAACCAGCACGCGGGTTTTGCCACTACCGGCCCCCGCCAGCACCAGTGTGCCCGGGCTGTCAGCGGTTACCGCGTCGCGTTGCGCGTCGTTGAGTTGATCGAGAATATAAGATACGTCCATGGGCGGCTATTCTATCGGGAATGGCCGACGCTGGCACCTGACTCTCAATCATCTATGCGCTGGGGAGTATAGGTTCAATCGATACAGGCGTGCCATTGAGGCGGGGGACATTCGATAGGGGATCGACGTCGTCATTGGAGACGAGTAAGTTGCGGTTAACGCCGCCATGGTGGCGACTGCTACCCCGACTAGCGTTAAACGTCCGATAGCCCCAGCCATGCTCCATGACGGCGACACCGCTGCGCACTTCGTCGGACAGCCTTATCTCGGCCTCAATACTGCCGCTGGCCGAAGACAGCTTCACTTTTTGGCCATCGATTAATTTCAGTGCTTCACCTTCTTTGCGATTGATCTCGACGTTGTTGCCTGTCATCTCGCGTGAATTCATACCTTCCATGCTGGTTTCGATAGACCAGGAGTTCATCATTTTCATGCGCCGTCGGGAGATAAGTTGAAATGGTCGCAATGGGTTGTGTGTTGCTGGTTCTGCGAGGCGATGCCGTAGCACCTTCACAAATGCGGAGGGCGCTAGGTCTATGTGACTATTTTGTTCACGTAACTTACTAAATAGCAGGCCGAATTCCGGACGTTCGGTAGGGTCGCCTATGCCGTGGGTAGCATCGACAATATCGCGCCAGCGAATCTGTGAGTTGCCATGTATTAACAGCCTTGCCATAAGCATTGGGTTAATCGTTAGCTGGTTCCAGCCGGTCCATTTGGCCAGATGTTTGCTAGCCTTGATCAGTGGATTCAGCCAAGTCTTGCCGGGTATCAGTGGTTTTCCCATTGCCAAGGTTAGGTCGCGTAGAAATTCCCACTCATATCGCATTCCCTGTGGTGGTGATACCGCCGCTCGGCTTAGTTGTGCTCGCGGGCTGGGGCTCAGCGCTTGAATTAAGGGATTGATCTCTGTGCGCTCCAGAAAATGATCGCCAGGAATTAGCCAGTCGGCGTGGCGATGACTTTCTCGCTGGAATTGGTCGATCACCACCAGGCAATCCAACTGCGCCAAAGCTGCATCTAGAGCGTTGCCGTCTGGGCCGGAGACTACCGGATTGCCGCTGTTGATAATCATGGCGCGAATCTGCCCAGGGCCCGGTGTGGTGATTTCCCCGGGAAGCTCCGCGAGGCTATGTGCTCCGGCTACATTTTTGTTGCCGCGTACACGACTGACGGCCTCTGAGTGGGGAAATAGGGTGTCGCCGACATCCAGTAAATCTAAAATACCGCTAACGTAGTAAAGTCCTCCTTCACTTTCGACGCGCCCGGTGATGTAGTTCAGGACCTTTACCAACCACAGTGCTAGCACGCCATTACGCCCTTGGCTGACTCCTGTTCTGGCAATGGCCATAGCGCTGGGTGCGCGGGCAAAATCTCTAGCCAGTGTTTTAATGTCATTCAATGGCACATCGCAGCAGGCACTGAGCGCATCAAGGTCTGCTGTTGCCGCGATGGCTTGGATGGTATCTAGGCCTTTGAGAATGTCGTTGCTTTGGGGGGTGTGCCAGCCGTTTTCCAGAATCAGTTTTATCATGGCGAGCACCAGCGCCCAGTCGCTCTCTGGCAGCGGAGCAATGTGGCGAGTCGCTTTCGCCGCGCACTCTGTCCGGCGTGGATCGACCACTACCAGTTCGGCGCCTGCCGCTTTGCGAGCGAGTACGCGTTTCCAACCATCCGGCGAATAGCCGATCCAGCACATGGTGCTGATCTGTGGATTGGTGCCGATCAGCAGATAATAGTCGCAGTGATCAATATCTGCTTGAAGACTCACCCAAGCATTGCCGTACATGGCGTCGGAGACCACATGAAGGGCATTCTGATCTACCGACCCCACCCAGAACCGACTCTCTGTGCCGATCGCATCCAGCAACATGGTATGAAAAAGTGCGCTACCGAAGTTGAAGCCATTGGGATTGCCGGTGTAGCTACCGATGGCATTGGGACCATGCTGATCGATCAAGCGGTTGAAGCGGGCGGCGATATTCGTAATTGCCTCTTCGTAGCTGGCAGCAACATAGCGGTCGCCTACGCGTTTCATTGGCGTGGTAATTCGGTCGGGATGGCGGAGCGACAAGTGCGACTTGGCGCCCTTGATGCAGTAGTCACGCCAACTGTAGGGGTTGTTCTTGTCTGGCTCGACTTTCAGTACTCGGTTACTGTCGGTGGTGACCGTTAGCCCACAGCCCTGTTCGCAAATGCCGCAGATCGTATGGCAAGTTTTCATCGTCAATTCCTTTTGTTTTTATTAAATGAGGACTGATGAGATGACCATACTAGGTATGTACCAAAAAGATGTCAAAAAGAAACTATTTCCAAGTGTAAATAAAAATGAATGCGCAACCCGCGTCTACCTGTAAAGTTTGCATAGGGTACAATCGCGTTATATCTGCCAGTTTGAGTGTGTCGTGAAACCCAGAAATATCATCCGCGCCATTGAAACCAGCCGCGAGGCCATGCGCCGCAGCGAGCGCAAGGTGGCCGACTATATCCTCGCCAATCGCCGCGAAGTGATTCATATGCGCATTGTTGATCTGGCGCAGGAAGCCCACGTTAGCGAGCCAACTGTGGTGCGCTTTTGTCGAGCGGTCGGTTGCGACGGTTTTCAGAATTTCAAAGTGGCCCTGGCTCAGCATGTGGCGCACAGTCCTGAATATGAGGCGGTGAGCTACGGCGATGAAGACAGTGCTCGGCAGTACACCTTTAAGGTTTTCGACGCCACTATGGAAGCACTTAAGCGGGTGCGCGACAGCATAGAAGTGGATGCCATTGAAAAAGCTGTGGAGCTGCTCAGCAATGCGCGCCGGGTGGAGTTTTACGGTTTTGGTGCTTCGGCAGCGGTTGCCCACGATGCTCAGCACAACTTCTTTCGCCTGCAAATCAGCGCCAGCGTCTATGCCGACCCCCACGTGCAGGCCATGTCGGCGATGTCCCTGCACGCCGACGATGTGGTGGTGGCTATCTCCCAGTCCGGCCGTACCCGGGCCTTGCTAGATGCCATCAAACTGGCCAAGAACAACGGCGCGCCGGTTATTGCCCTGGCGCCGTCAGGCAGCCCTATCGCAGAGCTGAGCGACCTACCAATCTACGTGGATGTCGATAACGACAAAGGCGCTTACACGCCGCTGCCTTCACGGCTGGCCCATATGACGGTGCTCGATATTTTGGCGGTGGGTATTTCCGCCAGCAAAGCCGGCTTGCGCGAGCACCTTGAAAGTATTGAGCAGGGCCTGCAGTCGTTGCGCTTGGATGGGCCGGATAGTTAATGTTGCCAGATCAAGACTCTTCTATACCCCAGTCTTGGGGCCAGGCAGAAGGAATGTCTTGATAGATGGCTTCGCGGCCGTCGCGGCGCGCGGCTTTCTTCTCTTCTAGGTTTGTGGTGATGCCTAGCATAATCTGGTTGCGATTCTCTAACTCCATCGCCGCCTCTAAACCAGGTACTTCAAGGTTCGCCCAGCAGGTTTGCTTGGTCATCGCTAGGCCGTGGGGGCTCCATTTGCACATAGCGCTAGCGATATCCAGCGCGCGCGCCAGGACTTGGTCGGCAGGCACAGTTTCGCTAACTAGACCAATTCTCTCCGCTTCCTGGGCGCCTACATTGCGTCCGGTGAGTAAAATTTCATTTGATCGGGAAGCACCTATTAATCGAGGTAAAAGCCAACTTACGCCTAGCTCAGTGCTGGTTAAGCCATTCACTATTCCAGTGCTATTAAATACCGTATTGTCAGCGCAAATCCGCACATCTGCGCCAAGAGTAAGGCAAAAGCCGCCCCCGTAGGCGACGCCATTTACCGCTGCAATGATGGGTTGTGGAATTCTACGCATCATCGGGACGACCTTAGAAAAATGCTCGATGGCACGCATGGCCAATCTGGGAACGGTTAAGCCATCAATATTTGGGATAACACCGGAATTATCGAGGTCGAGGCCTGAGCAAAATCCTCTGCCTTCACCTGTCATAATGACGACTCGCGTGCTGTTGTCCTGGCCGACTCTTGTCAGGGCATCCGCAATACCACTCATTAGCTCCGCGTTCATTGCGTTAAGCTTTTCTGGCCGATTGAGCCGGATAACACTGATATATTTTTCGGGTTTTTCTAGTTTCACGCAGTCATTGCTATTCATGTGTTGACCTTTTTATTGAAGATTATGATTAGTGTTGACGATATGCATTGACGCAGTATCGGTAGGCTTAATGCGGCTGAGGCAATAAGTCAGCCGTCTAAAATGAGGCTGGCAATGTGGTTTTTCAGTTCTTCCATTCTTTGAGAAGCGGGGTAGCTTGGGTCGCTAACCCAGCTCAAGATAATCCCGACCGCTGCATTTACCGTGAGGTCGGCAATAAAGCTCTCATCAAAATCATCCCTCGTATCACTACATTTTTTGCATTCACTGAAGTAGTGAACAGCGGACTGTCGAAATTCAGAGAACTTGCCCGAGTAAGAAGAGAGGCGCATTGTCATGTTTTGAATCAGTTGAATAAACGCGCCCATTCTCTCGCCGGTATACGCAGTGAAAGGCATGCTTAGCTGAGTAAACGTTTCGTCTATCCGTGCCCGAGTGCCTGCAACTTCACTTAGGGTGTTGGTAAAAGCAGCAATAGCTCCGGTAAACATGACTCTTTGGCTTACGCTATCGAGAATCTCTTCTTTGCTGGAAAAGTGGCTATAGAGTGTCTTTCTCGCAACGCCTGCCTCCTGGCAAAGGGCTGTAACGGTTATCTCTTGGAAGCCCATTCTGCCAAGCAACTCCAGGTAGGCATCAATAATTTTTAAACGGGTCTGTTTCTTACGACTGACGCTCGCCGTCATGTAGGTTTCCTTAAAACTCTTATTAATCAGTGCCTTGCAGCAGTTTTCAGAGGTGCGCAAGGAAAAGTAGACTGTCGGTCTACTTTGGGTATAATTAGGTAGACTGCTAGTCTACTTGCAGTTGTCCTAGTTGGCGAGCCTTGCTTGGTGTGAGGTTTCTCAGAGAACGATAAATACAGAGACTGCAAAGTGGAAAGCCCCATCTGCTGAAGGACATAGCTATGACGAAATGCCCGTATCACAACCTTTTGGACCCTGATTTTTACGCCGAGGGCAATCACCATGCTGCGTTAGCAGAAGTAAGAGCCGCGAGCGGAGAGCTGGCCGATCTAGAAGATCCGCTTACCGGTACGCCATATCGCGCTGTGATGAAACGCGGACTTGCCGACAAAATCTGCAAGGAGCCGCTGATATTTTCGAGTGAGCGAATGACCGCAGTGCCAAAAGAAATGCCTGAAGAAGAAATGGCAATGCAGCGGTTGATGATTGTCAATATGGACCCGCCTAACCATATCAAATACCGCCGTATTGCTCGAAAAGCGTTTACGCCAAAAGCTGTGGAATCCTACGAGGCGCGCTTCAGAGAGGTCGCTAAGGAAGTGGTCGATAAGGTGGCGCCAAAAGGGCGTTGTGAATTTGTTTCGGAGGTTGCGGCGGAACTCCCCCTTATCGCGATTATGGAGCTTTGCGGGATTGGCATGGAGCACAAACAACAATTTTTTGACTGGACCAATACCATGTTCTTCACAGAAGACGAAGACATGAGTGGTGACGACAGTGCAATGGCGGCGCAGGCTGCTGCAATGGAGGTGTATGCCTTTGCTGCCGCCCTAGCCGAAAAGCATAAAAGCGAGCCGTTGACAGATATTGTCGGTGCGTTGCTAGACGGCGAAGTCGATGATGAAAAGCTAACCGCTGAGGAATTCCAGCTATTTTTCCTCATGCTAATCGCTGCGGGGAACGAGAGCACTCGATCAGTAACTGCTCACGGTATGCGTTTGCTCATTGAAAACCCGGATCAGCTCCAGAAGCTCGTTGACGACCCAACCCTGATTCCCTTTGCTGTCGAAGAAATGCTGCGCTTTAACCCGGCCTTTGTACAGATGCGTAGAACCGTAACGGAGGATGTAGAAATTGATGGCCATCAGTTCAAGGAAAACGACAAGATTGTGTTGAACTGGCACTCAATCAATCACGATGCAGATATCTTTGATAATCCAGAAAAATTTGATGTTGAGCGTTATAAAAAAATGCCTGATCTACACGCTCAGCACCGGGCATTTGGCAATGGCGAGCATTTCTGTATCGGTGCTCATCTAGCACGCCTAGAGCTTAAGGTCATGTTCGAAGAGGTCATTCCTAGGTTGAGAAACCCGAAATTCAGCGCTCCGGTCGAATATGTCAGGGACTTTTTTGTAAACGGTATTAAGACTATGCATATCGAATTTAACGCCGAGTAAAAGGACGTTTGGAAGATGATTATCAATTCAAAGACTAGCCTCAGTCGGCCGCTGTAGATAAAAGCTAGGAATCGCCAAAAATGAGTAAAAACTTTGATTGCACTCCTGTTGGCGTAGAGTTTCTAGAGGAATCTAGAAATGTCTACAAAGCAGAGGAGGTTATACGAGCGACCCCCGAACAGATATTTGAGGTCTTTGAAGACCCTGTATCTTGGGTGAAATGGGCTCCACCGATAAAAAAAGTAGAGTGGACATCACCAAAGCCCTTTGGGGTGGGTACAACGCGAACCGTTTTTATGGCAGGGGGTATTACGGGGTACGAAGAGTTTGTCGCCTGGGAGCGTGGCAAACGAATGGCCTTTACGTTTCTGTATTGCAGTAAAAAGGACCCTGAAAAATTTCTCGAAGATTATCGCGTGACGGACTTGGGAAACGGAACTTGTAAGGTTGTTTGGTACATGGCGATGGAGGGACGTGACGGAGCGCATTGGTCTGAGGCAATTGTGCGGCCAGTAATGAGAATGGCGAACCGTTGGATGTTTAAACGCTTTAAAAAATACGTGGAAAATTATGCTCAGACCTATTCAGCGATGCATTGAGAACGAATATAAATCATGGAATACGATTATATTGTAGTAGGCGCAGGCTCTTCTGGGTGTGTGGTGGCCAGTAGATTATCTGAAGACCCAAGCAAACATGTTCTGTTGCTTGAAGCGGGAGATAAGGATAACAACCCCTTGATCCATATGCCTGCGGGCTGGACGCAGGTAGCCTACAATCCAAAACTGAGCTGGATCTATTATTCTGAACCAGAGTCGGGCCTAAGCCAGAGAGAGATCCAGTCCCCTCGAGGACGAGTGATGGGCGGGTGTAGTGCCACCAATGGTATGGTGTATATCCGTGGGCAGAAACAGGATTACGATTGTTGGGCTCAGCTGGGAAATACCGAATGGAGTTATGAAAAAGTACTGCCCTATTTCAAAAAGTCAGAAAATTGCCAAGCAAAATCCGCCGAGTCTGATTTTCACGGGACTAATGGTCCGCTGCATATTTCGGATGTACGCTTCTCAAGCCCAATTTCGGACGCGTATATAAAGGCTGTTGCTGACACCGGTTGCACTAGAAACGATGACTTCAATGGTCGCAATCAAGAAGGTGTTGGGCGCTACCATGTAACGCAGAAGGCTGGAAAAAGGCACAGTGCTTCATCTGCATTTATTTCCCCTGTAAGAAGTAGGAAAAACCTGCATATCATTACTGGCGCACATGCCAGCCGAATTATATTCGATCACGATATGGCCATTGGCCTAGAGTATATAGATAAGTCTAATCGTCTTAGGCAGGTTCGTTGTAAGAACGAAATTGTCCTGTCACTGGGAAGTTATCACTCACCGCAGTTGCTTGAGCTCTCCGGAATCGGCGACGGCGAGCACTTGTCTACTCTAGGTATTGAAACTAAACATCACCTAAACGGGGTGGGAAGAAATCTGCAAGAGCACTTGACTATCAATGTAGTGCAAAAGGTCAAGAACGTTAAGACCGTTAACGATGAAAGCAAGTCATTGTCTTTGTTAAAGAATCTGTTCAAGTACCTTTTTTTCAAGCGAGGACTACTGACTCTGCCGGCTGCGGAAGTTGGCGCATTTGTACGCTCGAAATACGCGGAGGGACGACCAGATATACAAATTCACTTCGCCCCCGCAGGTGGTGAAATAACGGAGGATGGGCCGGTTGATCCAGAGTTTCCCTGCGTTACTTCCACCGCTTGCTTCTTGCGGCCGGAAAGCCGCGGCTCAGTACATGCTTGTTCGAAAGACCCGAAAGAACCGCCAAAGATAAAGTTTAATTTCCTTGATACAGAGCGCGATGTAAAGATGATGGTGGAAGCAGTGAAAATTCAGCGCAATATTTTTCAGGCCCCGGGGTTTTCGGCTATTAATAATGGTGAACTTCAGCCGGGCGACAGCGTGCGAACAGATGAAGAAATATTGGAATTTGTTAGGGAGAATGCCCAAACCGTTTACCATCCTGTGGGAACCTGTCGTATGGGTAGCGACAGCGAGGCGGTGGTTGATCAATTTTTAAGAGTTAGGGGAATAAGAGGGCTGCGAATTGCGGACGCCTCGGTATTCCCTAGCATCATATCTGGGAATACTAATGCAGCATGCATCATGATAGGCGAAAGATGCGCTGATTTTATCCGTACGGAGGCAAGTGCACGATAGTTCTCACACCGTCCTTCGTCGACTCAAGCGCTTGTAATAGTGTAAACCGCCGGTAACGCACAACCACGCCAGCGCGATACCGCTGAGAAGGGTTAATAGGCGGTAGGGGATGTTCATGCCGAAGCCGGAGTGGAGGGGGTAGAGCTGGTTCAGCACCCTACGTGTTGTTGGCATGTTGTCGGCGCGCTCGGTGCGACGAAGTTCTCCGCTGCGAGTATTGAGCCAGACGGTAGTGCGGCCATTGAGGTGCCATTCGCCATTGAGACGAAACCGCACTTTTAGCATTACATCCCCTTGTTCGCGGCCAATGGTGATGTAAGTGGGCCAGCTTCCGTCAATTTCCCGATGTGCCAGCAGGTAGCCTCTGCTTATTGCCGATGTCGGGGTTTGGGGCTCAGCGCTTTTCACCGTGAAGACGGGGTTGGGTGGCAGCAGGGGGAAAATGAGTTTTTGCCAGAGCATCAAGCTGCCGGTGAGTAGGATCAATAATAGAATGGGGCTGCTCACGGCGCCGGTATGCCGATGGTATTGCAGCCATTGTGAGGGGCGTAATTTTTTGGGGAGCACCCAGCGCCAGCGAAATCCGCGGCGGCCTGGCCACCATAAGATGACGCCGCTGATACAGAGAAATAGTGCGAGCACGCCAGCCACCAATAACAACGCTTCGCCGATCTCACCGCTGAGAAGATCGACGTGCAGCTCGCGAATAAATGAGATGACGTCGAGAAACCAAAGATTGTTGGTATAGGGCTGAAGGCTGCCCAGGGCCAGCAGTTCTAAACCCTCTGCGTGGCGCACCGTCCAGTAGGGCTCCAGTTGGCTGGGGGCTTTTAATTTCAGCGCCGGGTCGATACCCCGCTGGCTTGCCAGTGCCGAAAGCTCCTCGGCCAATTGTTGATGGCGGTAGTCGGCAGGCAGGCTTGCATCGGGAGTGACAATCGCCGCGACTAACTCCTTCTGATAGACCAACAAGGCACCGCTGACGGCCGCGACAAGTAATACGCCAAGCCCGGCAAGGCCGGCCCATAAATGCCAGCGCCACAGGCCCGGCGCGCGAACTTTGCGCGGCCGCCGGGGTGGGTTTGAGGCCGTGTCAGACACTGCGAAAAGCGCCTTAGAAATTCAGCTGGTAGGCCATACCAAAGCTGCGACCAATGCCTTTGAAGTTGCGCAGGTCGTTGGGGCTGCTCTGCGAATAATAGGTGTAGTAGTCGCGGTTAGTCAGATTCTGGACTGACACGCTCAGCACGCCGGGCCCGACATTGATCTCAGCACTGGCATCGACGGTGGTGTAGCCGTCAAACTGATTGACGGTAATATCGTTGCTGTCTTTCACGCGGCGTTCGCGCAGGTGGTTCACCTGAATACGCGAGCTGAGCGCGGGGGTCCACTGGCGCTGCCAACTGAGGTTCACGCGGTCCGGTGAAATGTTGGTGCCGCCGAGGTCTGAGTCCACTTTACCGTCCTGGTCAGAGTCGTAACGACCCTCTGCCTGTGCGTAGCGCAGGTCAAAGATATCGGCCTCCGTGGCATTCCATGCCAGGCGCATTTCAATGCCATCAACTTCGGTTTTCTCGCGCTTAACGGTGTATATCCCGTCTGCGCCGCGTTGCAAACGCTGGCCGAAGTCCGAGTCGGAAACATAGTAGCTCAGCTGTGCATTCACGGTGCCGTTGTCGTATTCAACGCCCAATTCGCTGTTTTCAGTGAGAATAGGCTGCAGGTTCAAAAAGGACTCAACGTCCTGGTCTGGCTGATCGATGCCTCGCAATACGCGGCCGACATCGGGCATGGAAAAGGCCTCGGCGTAATTGGCAAATGCGCGCCAGCGCTCGGTGAACTGATACGTGCCGCCGATGTTGTACAGGGTTTCTGAAAAATCGGGCGCGCCGCCCTTCACGAATTGGCTGCCGTAGCGGAACAGGGTGGTAAAGTCGTCCACATCGAGCTTGGATTCTTCGTGGCGTACTCCCGCCGTTAGTGTGGCATTTTCAATGCCGGTGAACTCGGCTTGCAGGTAGGGCGCGTAGTTGTTGTAGCGGGTTTCTGGTACCCAGGCGCGGCCGGTTTGCACCAGCTCTTGCCAGGTTTTGTCTTGCAGGATGTCGATGCCGTAAACCAAGGACAGCGGCAGGCCGCCGACCTGATCTTTGGCCAGGGTAATTTTGGCGCCAATTTTCTCGGAGTTATTCTGCGACTGGTCAATCAGGTCTGACCCGTACGCTGGGTCCTGAAACGTGGCTATTGGGGTAATTTGAGCCCCGTATGTGGCTTCGAAATCTTGCTTGAATGCCTGAACCCGCAGGCTATGCCCGAGTATCTCGGGGTTCTCGTAGCTTACGCCGATAGTGGTAACGCGGTTGCGCGCACCTTCGGCGGGCAGTTCTGCGCGGATGGCGGTGGTGGGGATGTCGGCATCCACGTCGCCGGGAACCGAGGTCCACTTGTGGTCGCTTTCGACATTGAAGCGATTGACCATCAGTTCGACGCGCTGGTCATTCCAGTTGTAACCGGTTTTCAGGAAGACATCATATTGCTCAGAGGCCATTGTATCGCCCTGTGTGTTGTCGACCCCGATCACCTCACCGTTGGCGTCGTATGCGATGCCATTGTCGCGAAAGCCCACGCTGGCCAACACGTCGAATTGGTCGATGCGATTGGAAACGCTGTAGTGTACCCCCCGGTCCAGGCTTTCGCTGACGCGCTCGGTTTGAAAGCCGACGTCAACGCGCAGGCTTTGCTCAAGGGTTTCCGTGGGGCGTTTGGTGATCAGGTTAATGATACCGCCGGCCGCGCCGAGCCCGTGAATGGCGTTGGCGCCATGCAAGACTTCCACACGTTCGAGCATCAGTGGCGAGATGGTATGGCCGTCGCGGCCACCGCTGCGCAAGGGGTTGGATTGGGGAATGCCGTCAATCAAATACAGCGGCTTGCGGCCTCGCAAGGTCTCTCCGGCGTTGGTCATCTTTTGGCGCGCTGGCGAAAAGCTGGGGATCAGTTTTCCCAACACACTGGACAGGTCGTTTTGAATAGACAGCTGCTGAGCAAGTGCTGCTTGATCAATAACGGTGACGGTATTGGGGATCGTGCTCAGTGGTTTTTCGACACGGCTGGCAGTGACTACCACTTCTTCAACCTTGTCATCGGCATGGGCTGGCAATGCCAGTACGGTGAGGCTGGTGCAAAGTAGGCAGCGGTAAAACGAAGGTGGCTGGCGCATGGTCGGTCCTTGAGAGGGCGAGAAATTTCGGGAATGGTAGAGTAGTTGATAATCGTTATCAATAACAAATTAGTCTCGCCAGGGTTCCAGTTGCCAGTGCGGCGGGCTGAGTCGTAGCCGATGGCTTAATTGAAGCTCAGATAAAAAGTAGCTGTCGTGAGAGACCACCACCAAACAGCCGGAATAGTCGCGCAGCATAGATTCCAGAGCGCTCAGTGAGGGCAGGTCGAGATGGTTGCTGGGCTCGTCCAGCAATAGCAAGTTGGGTGGTGAGTCGGCGTATAACAGGCAGGCCAGATAAGCCTTAAGTTGCTCACCGCCGCTGAGCTCGCGGCAGGGGGCAAGCAATTTATCGGGCCCTAAACCCAGCTGGGCCAAGCGCATGCGCTGCTGTTCTTCGGGGGTGCCGGGGCTGATCTCACGCAACTGTGCTAACGCCGAGCGCTGCGGATTCAGGGCGCTGAGGTGTTGGTCGAGGTAGGCGCATCGCTTCGTTGTATAAACGTCACCTCTGCGGGGTTTCAGTACCCCGGCAACCACCTGCAGCAAAGTGGATTTGCCGCTGCCATTTGGGCCGACAATCCCGACCTTATGCTGCGTGGTGAGCGTAATGTTCAGCGGTGTAGAGTGCGAGACGAAGGGCAGCTGAATGTCGTTGAACTCGGCAACACGGCGGGAGTGGCGGCCCTGGTTGGGGCTGTGCACCGCGATAACGGCGGCGTTATCGAGCGCTTTTTGCGCGCTGTGAATGGTCTCCACCAGCGAGTTTCGTCTGGCGTCATGCTGGCGTTGCAGTTTTCCAGATGCGTTTTCGCTGCGCTGCTGCCGGCTGTCGAGGATGAGCTTTGATTGGCTGCCTTCCCTGCGCTGCGTTTTGCCCCGCGCCTGACGACGAGCAATACGCTCGCGGTGTTGCTGCATGCCGCGCTCCTCGCGCCTGCGTTGTCGTTTACTCTGTTCAAGGGTTTCCAGCGCCACACGCTGTTCAGCCGCCTTGCGCTGTGAATAAAAGGCGTAGTTGCCGCCGTAGTGACTCAGGCCAGACGGAGAAAGCTCGATGATATGTTCAAGCGTATTTAGCAGCTGCCGGTCATGGCTAATGACGAGCAGGCCACTCTTCCAATTTTGTAGCTGCTGAATAAGGGCCTGGCGATGCTCGCCATCGAGGTGATTACTGGGCTCGTCCAAAATCAGCAAGTCGGGCTTTGCGTGCATTGCTCCGGCCAGCGCGATGCGCATGGCCTGGCCACCGCTGAGCTTGCAGGCGAGCGTTGCTGCGGGGGTGGCGGCGAGTCCGGCCGAGGCGACTATTTGCTGTAGTTCCTGACGAATGTCCCAGCGCTCCCCCAGTATTTTGAAATCATTGGGGTCAACACTGCCTTGCTCAATACGTGCCAGCGCACTGATTTCGGGGCCCACCCCGGCCAGCTCGGCCAGCGTTGTCTTGGCGGTTAGCGGCAGTTGTTGCGGCAGGTAGTACACCGACCCGTAGTGATGGCAATGACCCGAAGTCGGGGCCACTTGCTTGGCGAGAATGCGTGCTAACACACTTTTGCCCACGCCATTGCGGCCCACCAAGCCCACTGACGTGTCGCTGAGTTGAGCGTGTACATTTGTGAAGAGAGTGCTGCCATTCGGCAGTGAATAAGACACATTTTCCAGTGTCAGAAGAAGCTTCGTCATTGTGAATACCATAAACGCCAAGAACCACCCCATAGCACTGGGGACGAGAACGGCCGTCATAGAGACGGAGGCATTAATTGTTCACTGGACGAAGACTCCTTATTGGGAGGAATGTCCGACGACTATAAAGGATTCGTTCACAGGGTCAACTTTCCGGCTTGGGTTCATGGCCTGTACGAGGCTACTAGGCGAGGGGCTCTTGGCCACGCACGCCAAATAAAAAGAGGCCAAGCGTAATCAATGCTGTCGCAAAAACTGAGCCCCAGGCGATAAATTGTAGGCTGGCGCCCCACTGACTCCATGTGCCGATGCTCCCGAAATACAGGAGGTACAGACACGCTCCGCCGTTGCTGACGATGCCCACCCAGATCGGCCCCATCAGCCGCCGCCCACGGAGCGCTTCACGCAGCGCAAAGCCATAACCCACACACAGGGCTAAATATGCCCAGCCCAGTAGGCGAACGAACATATAGCTGTTCTGCGCCGGGAGGCCGAGGCTTTCCAGCATGGTCGCCGGGAATAACAGCAGTGGGAGGCACCAGAGGATTACGGTGCCGAGGATCTTAAAAATTAGTACTAGAGAAAGTGGTTTCATTGTTCTCTCAACACGTTAATAACGGCTTAGCGCATTTGTAGCCACTGGGCGATAGCCTGGCCGATTTCCTGCGGGGAGTCTTCCTGAATAAAGTGCAGGCCCTTAACGGTAACCTCTTGTTGGTTGGGCCAGGACCGGCAGAGCTCGCGCTGCCGGCCAACCAGAATTGACCCCGGCTCGGCATTAATAAATAGCTTGGGAAAATCAGACTTCGCCATAAACTGCGAGTAGCGCTCCACAATGGTGTGAACGTCGGCGGGTTCGCCATTTATAGGAATTTGTCGCGGCCAATTCAGCGTGGGCTGACGTTCGTCTGGGGTAGAAAACGGGCGGCGATATTCGGCCATTTCCTCGTCACTGAGTTGACGAATAATGGAGCTTGGTAGTACCGCTTCGATAAACATATTGCGTTGCAGAACGAGTTCTTCTCCACTGTCGCTGCGAAAACCCTGGAAAATTCCTTTTGCAGCCTCAGGCCAGTCGTCCCAGGTAATCGTGGTAACAATGGCTTCCATATAAGCGATACCGCTGATCGCATCGGGGTGTTCGCAAGCCCAGTGGAAGCCAAGGCCGCTGCCCCAATCGTGCAACACAAGGGTGACATTGCGATCAACCCCCAAGGCGCTCAGCATGCGATCCAAAAATTGATACGCGGTTGCAAAGCTGTAGCGCTCGGGGCCAAGCTCCGGCGGGAGCTTCTCAGAGTCACCCTGACCGATGAGATCAGGCACGATCACACGGCCCTTACCCTCGAGTTCCGGAATAACGTTTCGCCACAAATACGACGATGTGGGATTGCCGTGAAGCAGCACAATCGGGTCGCCGCTGCCTTTTTCGATATACGCTAATTGTCGGCCGTCGATGTCGATAAATTTCTTCTGTGCACGAAAGCTATTGGTCATTATTTTGCTCCGTATGGTTAGGGGTATCCGGTTAACGTGAAACGGCAGTCGCGGACGGGTCGAGGCCAAGCAGCCGTAAACTGGTCTGGAAGCTGCTCCACAGCTGTGTTTTGTCGGTGCCTTTGCGGCTTTGTACACGAAGGCCCTGGTTGATGATCATCAGTTGCTCAGCTGCCTCCGCCGCGGAAAGCGTTGAAACAAAGTGCCCTTGTTCGGCGGCGGCGTGCAGTGCTTGTTCGAAGGCACCTTGAATAATACTCAGCTGTTTCGACGACAATTCGCTGAGCTGGGGATCGGTTTCCGCCAGCTCAAGAATGGAATTGACCAGCAGGCAGCCTTTTTGCAGTTGTTCTGTTTTGACATTCAACAGTGTTGCCGCAAAAAAATCGCCAATGACGGATAGCGGGGCTTCTGTTGTTAGCGCTGGCATCTTTGCCGCTGTTCGCTGGCCGAACAGCTCAAGGCACTCCATAAACAGGCTGCGCTTATCAACGAAGCTGGCATAGAAGCTACTGCGCGCAATTCCCATGCAATCCAGCAACATCGACAGAGACGTGGCGTGATAGCCCTGCGTCCAAAAAAGCGCGGTGGCTTGGCGCAGAGCGGAGTCGCGGTCGAATTGGAGTGGTCGCGCCATGGTATGCTTCTCGGTTCTGTACTGTTTGGTACAAAATACGTGGATGCCGAGCACTAGGCAAGGCTTAAGCGGCTTTCTTACGCTTGTAACAGGTCCGTGCAATACTGCACATTTACAGTATTTGTCACATAGAGAGGCTCGGTATGCCCCCTGTTTCACGTCGCACCCTGCTGAAAGGCATGGTTGGCCTTGCCAGCGCGAGTTCGATGGCTTTTTTGACCGGTTGTCATTCCTCCAGCAAATCGGGCCGCGCTGGCGGTCAGACGCCACCACCGGACGATGATAATCCTCCTCAGGTGGCGGATTTTACGCAACTGAGCGGCTTTGATTATCCAATGGTGGATAGCCTGCTGCCCTTCGCTCACGGCGTTGCCTCTGGTGATCCCTTATCGGACCGAGTGATCATTTGGACGCGAGTAACGATCCCTGACCCGCGGGGCCCCTTGGTCGCCGATCCGCAGGGCTTTGACGAGGCTCAGGTGAATTGGCTGGTCGCCACCGATCCAGCGTTAAACAATGTGGTTGCGCGCGGCGCGACGACCACATCCGCCGCACGCGATTGGACGGTGAAGGTCGATGTCGCTGGCCTGAACCCGGCCACCACGTATTACTATGCGTTTGGCGCCTTCGAGAGAATGTCGATTATGGGCCGTACACGCACTGCGCCCGACGCCGGCAGCACGAGTGATGAGCTGCGTTTTGCGGTGGTGTCGTGTTCGAGCTACTGGTCCAGCTACTGGTCGGGTTATGGCCATATTGCCGACCGCAACGACTTGGATTTGGTGATTCACCTCGGGGACTATATTTACGATTTTGTCGACCAAGATGAGGAAGTGCGGGCGCGGGTTGACCGCGATGGCGTCGAGCGCAATGCCATTTCCGACGTGGACTACCGAGATTGGTTAAACGTTGACGAGGTGCGTCGCCGCTATGCGCTGTATCGGTCTGAGCCAAACTTACTTCGCGCTCACCAGCAGCATCCGTGGACAATTATTTGGGACAACCATGATATCGACCCGGGCTTTGGCAACGAGCTCGACGACAGCAGCATCGATCGTGATAGTCAGACCACCACCCTGGATCAGACCATTGATGCATTCTGGTTGTGGACGCCCTGTCGGCCGCCCGCCGACGTGGCGGGCAACCCATTGCGCGTAGACGATGGCAGCTATCCCGAGCCGCCACTACCGAGACAGTTATGGCGCAAGCTGGAGTACGGCGCGCTCGCCGATATTCTGTGTACCGATATCGAACTGTACCGGCAGCTGAATACCGAGGAGCTGGCTGATGACTATTCCGCACATTTAAGCAGCGGGAAATCCTTGCTCGGCCGCCAGCAATTTAACTTTATTACCGAGCAAATGAAGGCCTCGGCTGACGCTGGCAAGGTCTGGCGAGTGATTCCCCATCAAAGCTGGCTGGCACCGTGGAATATTCCAGGAGCAACGGCCGAGGCGAGTGTTCCTGGGTCGCCTATCGAAACCCGATGGTCGTCATTTACCGAGGAGCGCAAAGCCTGGTTTGATTATCTGCGTGACAACAATATCGCCAACAATATTGTTCTGTCCGGCGACATGCACGGAAACTGGGCGAGCGACTTGGTGGCAGACAATGCGTTGTTTAACGGCTATCAGTCCTCATTGCCGCTGGCCAACCCGCGCGCGGGATCGAGGCCCAGTAATCTTGCTGCAGGTTATGGCCGTCTCGGTACGGCAAATCTGGCGGCCCTTAATAATCGAGCAGCCTCGGTGGGAGTGGAGTTTGCGCCAAGTTCAATGGGTCGTGGCGGCGCCGACGAGCTAGTGGCCAATGCGCTACCGGGCAGCACCGAAGAAGTGCAGGTTGCGGGTGCCCGGGCACTAGAGCTTGCCAGCGTGATGGCCAACAAAAACATTCAATACCAGGAGTGGGTTGACCACGGCTATGGCATTGTTCATCTCAGTGCCGAGGAGGCTATCTTTGAATTTTGGTGGCAGGATAAACTTACCGCCGGTTCTCCGGACGTACTCGGTTTTCAGATGGTCAGCTTTGCAGGTGACGAGCCAGGTGCTCTGCCCGCACCGCGTTACCGCAATCAGATCGACGATGTAACGTTGCATGGTCGAACTGTGGCGGCAACACAGGGGCAGCGCGACGACCTGCCTGCGCCTTTGCCGGCTGGCACCTTACAGCAGAGTTAGTCAGGGCGATATTGCTCCGGTTGGTATGGCCAAGTTGCAAGACTTGGCCACTAACGACGTCATTACACGGCAGTTGGCTATTGCTATAAGCGGCCGCTGCCATTGATATCCTGATACCAGAAAAAAATATCGCCGCCGACGTGTTGTTTCAGCCCGCCAAGTACACGTGGTACATCTTCCGTTGCCAGAATTAATTCAAACTGAATTCGCTTTTGCCGACCGGTCACCTGCTCGGCGATCGACAGCTGACGGTTTTCGCCGTGGCCACGCACCGGGTAGGAGGTAAAGCCACCGACTTCTTCAAGGCTGAGCAGGTAGTCGCTCAGTGCGTCTTCCAGGTTTGGTGCAATGGTTAAGGTCAGTCGCTGTTGTGATGACATCAGGCTTGCTCCGCGGTGGTGAGGGCGTGGTGGAAACGGCGGTAAATGATGGGTAGCAGGAATAAGGTGAGCAGGGTGGAGCTTGTCAGTCCACCGATCACAACAATGGCCAATGGCTTCTGTATTTCTGAACCGGGGCCGCTGGCCAGTAGCAGCGGCACCAGTCCCAACGCACAGGTCGTCGCGGTCATCATGACGGGACGCAGGCGTCGCACGGCGCCTTCTGTCACCACCGTTTGGATATCCAGCCCCTTGGCGCGCAGCTGATTAAAATACGACATCATCACCACGCCGTTCATTACCGCGATGCCCAGCAACGCGATAAAGCCCACCGAGGCCGGTACCGACAGAAACTCTCCGGTGAGCCAGAGCGCGACCACGCCACCCGTGAGGGCGAAGGGAATATTCGAGAGAATGATCAGGGTCTGTTTGAGTGAGCCGAATGTAATGAACAGCAGCAGGGCGATGAGCCCCAAGGCAACTGGTACCACCAAGCCCAGGCGCGCGGCGGCGCGCTGCTGGTTTTCAAACTGGCCGCCCCACATCAGCGAATAACCTTCGGGGAGAGATAGCTGCGCTGCAATAGCCGTTTTGGCTTCATCGACAAAGCCGACTAAGTCGCGCCCCGCCACGTTGCTGCGCACAACGGCGAAGCGTCGTCCGGTCTCGCGTGATACGCCAACCGGCCCATCGGTGAGTTCGATACTCGCCAGAGAAGACAGCGGTACCACCTTGCCGTTGGGCAGTGTGAGCAAGCTGTTTTGCAGCTGGGCCATGCCATCACCAAGGGGTTTTTCAAAGCGCAGTACCAGCGGAACCCGTGCACTATGTTCAATAATATTGCCAAGGGGTAAACCTTCGATTTCGGCACGCAGGCGCCGCTGCAGGGTATCGGCATTCAGGCCGAGTTGACCCGCGCGCAGGCGGTCGATATTCACCTGCAAATACTGCGCACCTTCATTGAGGGTGGCGGTGGTGTCGACGGCGCCGTCGACAGTGCTCACCACTTCGCTAATTGCCTGCGCCAAGCGGTTAAGTGTTTTGAGGTCGGGCCCAAACACTTTAATGGCAATATCGCCCCGCGACCCGGTAAGCATTTCTGACACGCGCATATCAATGGGCTGGGTAAAGCCGTAATTGATTCCCGGGAATTGCTCGAGCACCGCGCGCATTTTTTCTTGCAATGCCGCCTTGTCTGCAACCTGCCATTGGTCGCGTGGTTTGAGCTGAAGGAACACATCCGTTTCGTTCAGACCCATTGGGTCCATGCCGATTTCATCGGAACCACTACGAGAAACAATACGTGCAATTTCATCGACGTTTTCAAGCAGCGCCCGCTCCACCTGCTGCACCATGCGAATGCCACTGTCGAGGTTTACCGACGGAATTGATTCAAGCTGCACAATGAGGTCACCCTCGTCCATGGTTGGCATAAAGGTCTTGCCCACAAAGGGAAAGAGCAGCGCCATACCGGCCAGCAGTGCAGCGGCAAAGGCGACCACAATAGCCGGTCGTTGCAGGGCTTTGTCCAGTAGCGGGGCATACAGGGCGATGAGTTTTCGGCTTAGCCACGGCTCTCGATCGCTGGTTTTCTTTAGCAGGAGCGAGGCGATCACCGGTATCACGGTTAGCGACATGGCCAGCGCCCCAAATAATGCGAAGACGATGGTCAGCGCCACGGGAACAAACAGCTTGCCCTCCAAGCCCTCTAAGGTAAGCAGCGGCAGGAAGACGATAACGATGATGACCACGCCAGAGGTCACCGGCACGGCGACATCTTTCACGGCGCGAAACAGAATATGCAGCAGTGGCAAGCGACGTGAAGACGCGGTATTGGTTTGATGCCTGGCCATTAGTGAGACCATGTTTTCAACCACGACAATGGCGGAGTCCACTAACATGCCAATCGCGATGACTAAGCCGCCCAGGCTCATCAAATTGGCGCTCATGCCCATTTGATCCATCATGAAAAAGGTAAACAGTGCCGACAACGGCAAAATGCTGGCCACGGTGAGCGCGGCGCGCACGTTGCCGAGAAATAGGCCGAGCACAATCAGCACCAACAATACCGCTTGCAATAACGCCTCGCCGACGGTGCCAGTTGCTTGTTCAATGAGTTGGCTGCGGTCGTAGAACACATTTAATTCGGTGCCGTCTGGCAGTGCCGGCTGCAACTCAGCCAGCTTTTCCTTCACGCCTTCCACTACATGGCGGGCATTCGCGCCGCGCAGGCCAATGACGAGCCCTTGCACGGCCTCGCTGTTTCCATCTACGGTCACTGAGCCGTACCGCTCCATGGCACCGAGTCGAATATCGGCCAATTGACGCAGGGCAAAGCTGTTGCCATCGACATTGCTGATACGAATGTTTGCGATTTCCTCCAGCGAGGTGAGCGCGCCAGCCACGCGCACCAGAATGGCCTCTTCACCTTGGTCGAGTCGCCCCGCGCCATCGTTGCGGTTATTGCGTTGCAGGGCCTCAATGATCTGCTCGGTGCTGACTTTGAGTGTCGCCATATCGGCGCGGCGCGGCGCCACTTCATAGGTTTTAACGAAGCCGCCCAGCGCGTTTACATCGGCCACGCCCTCCACGGTGCGCAGCGCCGGTCGTATCGTCCAGTCAAGTAAGTAGCGGCGCTCACTCAGTGACATGGTGGGGTTGTCGACGGTAAACATAAACATATCGCCGAGCGGGGTACTCATGGGCGCTAGCCCACCGCTGATACCGGCAGGCAGTTCGTCCCAGATATTATTCATGCGCTCGGCGACTTGTTGGCGGGCCCAATAAATATCGGTGCCCTCTTCAAAATCGAGGGTGATGGCGGACAGGGCGTACTTGGAAATGGAGCGCAGCATGGATTGGCGCGCGATGCCCAGCAGCTCCACCTCGATGGGTTGGGTAATCAGATTTTCAACTTCCTCCGGTGTCATGCCCGGCGACTTGATAATGATCTTGACCTGCGTTGGTGAAATATCAGGAAAGGCATCGATAGCGATATTTGTAACCGCTCGGCCGCCCAAGCCGATTAGCAATAGGGTGAGCAGGCCGATTAACAGCCGTTGGCTAAGCGAGAACTGAACCAGTTGTGAGAGCATTATTCGCCGCCTCCCAGGCCCAGTGTTATGCCTTTGAGTTGCGCGGTTCCCTCAACGGCGACAATGTCGCCGGGCGCAAGTGTGTCGGTGGCAAGGTAGTCTGCACCGAGCGGCGTTAGCTGCACATCGCGCTTCTCAAAACCTTCGTTATTGCGCAGGTAGATAGAGGTGATCGAGCCGCTGTGGGTGACTGCGCTAGCGGGCACTCGAACACCGCTGTGCACACTTGAAAGCACCAAACTCAGGCTCTGACCGGGGCGAAGGTCGGTGGCCTCGGTGAAGCGCGCGAGGACCTCTACCCGCTGGGTGTCATCGTTAAGCTGATGGTTTTTGCTGACCAGCATCAGCGACGTGTGTTGGCTTCCCGTGGTCGCCTGAAGTGTTTGTCCAAGTGCCAGGCCATCGGCCAGCGGCGCACTGACGGTGGCGCGCAACCACAGTGCTTGCGTTGAGGTAATCGTCGCGACGGTCTGACCGGCCGCAACCTGGTCGCCAATGCGGATAAAATGACGATTGAGTTGGCCGGGCTGCTGCGCAATCAGCGGATAGTCGCCGGGCTTACCCTGGCCATCGCGCAGCGCTTCCAAGGCCTTGGTATCAAAGCCGGCGAGCTGTAGTTGGTTATACGTCGCCTCTCGTTTGAAGCGAGCTTGCTGGTAGGCCCGCTGGGTATGTTCCAGGCGCTGACGGGAAATAATACCCTCGCTGAAAAGCTCGCGATCGCGTTTGAACTTTGCCTGTTGGTTTGCAAGCTCGACCGAGGCGTCCAGCCACTGCTGCTGTGTCTGCGCGAGTTCCGCACTATTGAGGGTGGCGACAATATCTCCGGCCTCTAACTGCGCGCCGCCGGTTTGATGCCAGCGTTGCAGAACCCCGGCGTAGCGGCTTTGTAGAATCGAGGGCGTGTCGGGCGAGGGGATCACCACCGCCGGAACCCGCATGCCGGACTGGCTGCCAGCGGCATCTAGCGCTTGGCTAACAATGCCGAGGCGGGCCTGGTCTTCCGTTGACAGGACAATGCGTTCCGCGGAGCACAAACCCGGTAGCGCTATAAAGGCCAGAGCCGTTAATACGCGCTGGGGGCGATTCAAAAAAAATGTCATAGGGTTTCTCCAACGGTTTGTCTCAGGGAGGAAATCAAGGCTTGCTGACGCAGCGTGAGCAGCTGCCATTGCAACTGGCTTGCGCGATAGTGCTGTAGGGCAACAATGGTAGGTCGAATATCCGACTCTCCCGTGGCGAAGGCTTTTTTGGCCATTTGCCATTGGCGCTTTGACAAATCACGTGACTGCTCGGCATAGGTAATGGATTCGGTGATCACATCAAGCTCGTGTTCAACTTCGTGAAAGCGCTGTTGTAACTGCTGTCGCGCCTGCTTTAGCTCAACGTCCGCGTCGCTCAATGCAATGGCCGCATTGGAACTGGCCGCTGCGGTATAGGAGGCGCCGCCAAAGGGGATGGACAGGCTGAGCCCCAGGCTTTCTATCTCCGGCTCTATGTTGCTGCCGCGCTCTCGACGCACGCCAATCGCCAACGTGGTGTTTCCCGCGGCAGCGTGGCGGGCCTGGGTCAGGCGGTCCTGTTGCTGTTGGCGTTTCGCCAGCAATAGGCGCAGCCGGGGGTGCTGTGTGCTGATGTTTTGTCGTGCTGGCGGCGTTTCACTGAATTGCGCCGGGCGCTGCCGCAGACCGGTCAGCGTTATGTAAAGGCGCTCGGCATCGACTAATTCTGCATCGGCATTAAGCAGCTGCTGGCGCGCTTCAAGCAGCAATGCTTCGCTTTGCATTCGCGCAGCCCGGGAAATATCGCCAGCGCGTAAACGTTTTTCACTAACGGTGAGCAGTGCCTGGGCGTCGGCCACCGCGTTCACGGCGTGTTCCCGGCGCGCTGTGCTGGCATTGAGTTGGTGCAGTGCGTTGCGCAGCCTGCCAACGACGATCAGCCGTTGATAGTCCTGCCAAGCGTCGGCGCCGCTGGCATAGCTTCGCGCTAGCGATTGGGCATTACTGCGCTCGCCCCAGCGCCAAAGGTCTACCTCCAGACCCAATTCCATTTCCCTCAGGCCTGTGTCATCGGCGTTCTGGTCGTCCCAATAACTTGCATTGAGGCGGGGGCGTCCGGCGATCATTCGGCGGCTGACTTGCTGCTGTGAAGTCGCCTGCTGCTGGTAGGCATCGCCCATTGATTGCTCCGGGGCAAGGCGCAGCGCGGCATTAAGTACCTGTTCAATAGTCAGGGTCGGGCTAGCCGCCAGATGGGGGTGTTCGGTGTGAGGGTGGTCGACCGCTTCGCCGTCATGCACGGCGGCAGCGGTTGCCGGAAGCGCGATAGCAACCGCGCTGAGTACTGCGCAGCACCGGCCAAAGAATAAGAGAGCTTTCACATTCATGTCCGCCGAGAGTTAGTGTTAACAGGCCCTAGGGTACGGGGGTAGTTGTCAAAAATATGTCGACATTGCGGCGCTATCTATGAAACGAGATTTGACATTCTTTTGGCGTTTACCGTGATAAATTGGTGGGACGGTGAGGGGCAGGTAGGCAAGGACTGGCAAAGACATAGATGAACTTACTGATCGTTGAAGACAACCGCGATATCGCGGAGAACATCGCTGACTACCTGGAGCCCCGAGGGCACCAGCTGGACTTTGCAATGGACGGTAGACAAGGCTTGGCGTTGGCGCTGTCAGGAGATTTCGACGCTATTGTGTTGGATCTTACTCTGCCAAAAATGGACGGCATTGAACTGTGTAAAAACCTGCGAGCCCATCACGGTATGACGCCGGTAATAATGTTGACCGCACGTGATCAGCTAGACGACAAACTGCTTGGTTTTGAGGTGGGTGCCGACGATTATCTTGTTAAACCGTTTTCCGTTAAGGAGTTAGAAGCTCGCTTGCTAGCCCTGCTAAAGCGCTTAAATCCCAGCGAGCAATTGAACACAATGCAGGTTGCCGATCTGAATTTTAACCTTCAAACGCTGGAGGTTAATCGCGGCGGGCAGGCCCTGGATTTGAACCCCATTCAAACCACCTTGTTGCAGTGCCTTATGCAGCACAGTCCCAATGTGGTTAAGCGAGCACAGTTGGAACAGCGTGTATGGGGGGACCATCCGCCCGATAAAGATATATTGCGTACCCACATATACAGCTTGCGAGCAATTATCGATAAACCATTTGATACCCACCTGCTGCATACCGTTCATGGTGTCGGTTATCGCTTGGTGGCGTTGGGGGGCGAGTGAGCGGGAAAAAAGTACAGACGCTACGGCGCCGATTAATTCTGAGTACGGCTATTATTGTCACCGCAACGAGCACCTTGTTTGCCGGTGGCCTATTGCTGATCAAGCAGCAATTGGAAAAAGCCACCTTCGGAAATATCGTTGGCAAGCACATTGACATGTTGGTGGAAGACCCAGACAAGGCCAGTGTGCTCAATAACCCGCTCCTGAATGAGTGGCGCTACTATCGCGGCAGCAACGCTCAGCACTTACCGGAAGCCATTCGCAGCTTGCCCCTGGGGACACACCACAGTGTGCTGCTCGACGGGGTGCAGTATCACCTGCAAGTCGCGCGGGCCAGCGACGAAAAAATATATCTGCTCTACGACATTTCTGAATGGGAGCGTCAGGAGCACACCTTGCTCAGTTTTCTGTTGATGGGCGTTGTCATTGTTTTGGTGTTGGCGTTACTGATAGCCGGCAAGGCCGCCGATACCATTCTTGAGCCAGTGAGAAGGTTGTCCGGGCGGCTCAGCAGTCTTTCACCAACGCAGCGCAACGTGAGAATTCAGCAGGAGTTTAATGACAGTGACATCGGCCAAATCGCCGCAGCGTTTGACGCCTACTTGGAGCGCATCGATCAGTTCGTAGAGCGCGAGCGCTCGTTTACCGCTGCGGCGAGTCACGAATTACGCACACCGCTCTCGGTGATGATGGGCGCCGTTGATGTTATCGAAGCGAATGCGCCTAGCCCGCCGACGCAGCGTGCTGCCAGCCGTATTCGTCGCGCGTGTCGCGACATGCTGGCGTTTATCGAAGCGGCGTTATTTCTATCCCGTGAAGAGGAGCGCTCAATCAGTCAGAAAGCGAGTTGCGAAGTCGCCGATGTGCTACGCCAGTTAGTCGACGATTTAGAGGAGGCGTTTTCGGCGGCAGATATTACCGTGAAGACGGTGGTTGATAAGCCCTTGGCGCTGCGAGTACCGGAAAGTTTACTCAAAATCACCCTGACAAATTTACTGCGCAACGCTATTGAACACAGTGCTGGCGGCACAGTGAGTATTCATCTCAAGGGCGATACTTTGAGTATTCGCGACACCGGGAAGGGGATTGCCGCCGCCGACTTACCTAATATCTTTGAGCGAAGCTACACAACCAAAACCGAGGGCACGGGTCTGGGGCTAAATATGGTGCGCAGAATTTGTGACCGCTACGGCTGGCAGATCGCCGTGCACAGTGAGCAGGGAAAAGGCACACGCGTGGAGCTGGTGTTTTAGCAGGTAAGCGTCAGCCCAGGTTGCTAAGCGCAATACCGACAACAACCCAACATAGAAGCGCCGCACTGAGCCAACTGGAAAAAATATACAGCCAATACAGTGGGCGAATTTTATGGATTGCCGAGTTGGTTAGGCCGTGCTCCGCTGAACGCATTTTGATGCATCGATAGATTTCCCGCATGCCGGCGTCAGCGCTTTGCTTGCCGGTGTAGCCGGAATAGGAAACGCAGATCAAGGCCAGGGCTTTTCCGCTTACTACCCAAAGGGCAATACAGAGCCAAGTAATAGTCGCCATGTCGATACTCCGCTATCCCGTATTACTTTCAGTGTAGAGTATTGGAAGGCTGGGTGAGTCGCTCGATCTTTGTAAAAAGATCACCTCAGCTATCCTGCTACACGCTGGCGTAAAGTGTGCGCTCGGCCAGCCAGCGGTCGATGAGTGGCTGAACATTTTGTGGGTGGTGCTCACTGAGTAGGCGTGCTTGTTCTCGTACGCTGTCCAGTAGGTCTTCGTCGCGTTGCAGGTCGGCAATTTTAAAGCTCATTAGCCCGGTTTGACGGGTGCCGAGGACTTCGCCGGGGCCGCGAAGTTGCAGGTCTTGTTCGGCGATGACAAAGCCGTCGTTGCTGTCGCGTAGTGCAGATAAGCGCTGGCGGCCATTGCGCGACAACGGACTTTGATAGAGCAGTACGCAATGGCTTTGTTGATGTCCTCTGCCCACCCGCCCGCGCAGTTGGTGGAGTTGGGCGAGCCCCAAGCGCTCGGCATTTTCGATAATCATCAGCGTGGCGTTGGGGACATCAACGCCGACTTCAATAACCGTTGTTGCGACCAGCAAATCGACTTTTGCGGCTTTGAAGTCTGCCATCATGGCGGCCTTTTCGGCGGCTTTCATACGCCCGTGCACCAAGCCGACATTCAAATCCGGCAGTGCGTCCTTGAGTTGTTGCCAGCTCACCTCGGCGGCTTGCGCCTGTAACTTGTCGGACTCTTCGATCAAGGTGCATACCCAATAGGCTTGTTGGCCACTTTGGCAGACGGCGCGCAGCCGCTCGACAATTTGCTCGCGCCGGTCATTGGCGAGCACCACGGTATTGATTGGGCTGCGCCCCGGTGGCAACTCGTCGATGACGGAGGTATCCAGGTCAGCGTAGGCGGTCATTGCCAGGGTTCTGGGAATGGGGGTGGCCGTCATAATCAATTGGTGAGGGTGGCCGACCTGATCCTCGCCTTTTTGTTTGAGAGCGAGACGTTGGTGCACACCGAAGCGGTGTTGTTCGTCGACAATAACCAGGCCGAGTTTGGCGAATATTACCTCGTCTTGAAACAGCGCGTGAGTGCCTACCACGACGTGCGCTTTGTGCTCGGCAACGCGCTGTTGGGCAGCGGCTCGGGCCTTGCCTTTTTGCTTGCCGCTGAGCCAGGCAACGTCCAGATTGAGTGGGGCCAGCCATTGGCTGAAGTTGTGGAAGTGCTGCTCGGCGAGGATCTCGGTGGGTGCCATGATGGCAACCTGATAACCGCTGGCGGCAGCGCGCAGCGCGGCGAGTGCAGCAACGGCGGTTTTGCCACTGCCGACATCACCTTGCACCAAGCGCAGCATAGGCGCGCCCTGGTGTAGGTCGCGGCGGATTTCATCGGCAACGCGCTGCTGCGCTGAGGTGAGGCTGAAACCCAGGCCGTCGAGAAAGGCGTTTTCGAGATCATCGGGGCCGTCGAGTCGGGGGGCGCCAAAGCGGCGGGCCTCGACGCGCAATTTTTGCAGCGCCAGGTTATGGGCCAGCAATTCCTCAAAGGCGAGGCGCTGCTGACTGGGGTGCTGGCCAGATTGCAGTAGCTCAAGCGAGGCGTCTGCCGGTGGGTGATGCAAATAGCGCAATGCCTCAGCCAGTGTCCAGCGGCCTGGCAGTGCCGTCGGCGGTAGCCATTCGGTAATGGGGTGAGTATCGAGATAGTGCAGGGCTTGGCCGCATAGTTTTCGCCAGCTGGTTTGAGCAAACCCTTCCGTGCTTGGGTAAATGGGCGTCAGCCGGTCTTCGACGGGAGCGACTGCCTCCCCTTGCAGAACGGTGTACTCCGGATGGTAAAACTCCAGGCCGCTGGCGCCGCGCCGGGCCTCGCCAAAACAGCGCAGTCTCGCGCCTTTGCTGAGTTGTTGTTTCTGCGCGGCGTTGAAGTGAAAGAAGCGCAGTGTTGTGGTGCCAGTGCCGTCGCGCAGCCGACAAACCAGGCTGCGCCGTCGCCCGAAGGTGATATCGGCGGCGAGTACTTCGCCTTCGATCACCACATCGTTGCCGGGTCGCAAGGCGCCGATAGGGCAGATGCGGGTGCGATCCTGGTAGCGCAGTGGCAGGTGGAAAAGCAGATCTTGCACACTGTGCAGTCCGAGCTTTTTGAGCTTTTCTCTCAGCTTTGGACCTACGCCCTTGAGCGAACTTACATCAAGTTGGTGCAGGGCTTGGGTCATGTGGAGGGGTGATCGCTGTGGGCGGTTTTGATCGCCTGACTGATAACGTCGATGGCTTGGTGGCGGGGGAAGCTGGCCCGCCAGGCCAGGGCAATTTCCCGCGTGGGCGGTGTGCCGGCAAAGGGCCGAGTGCACAACATACCGTCGCCATAGGGCCCGACTTGGGCAGCCGACAAAGGCAAAATGCTGATGCCGAGTTTGGAGGCCACCATGTGTTTGAGGGTTTCCAAAGAGCTGCCCTCAACCACTGACTGAAGCAGGCGGTCACTGCGGGCCAGGTGCTGCTGTAGACCGGGGCAGGCGGCGAGCACTTGGTCGCGAAAACAATGGCCTTCGCCCAGCAACAATACGTTTTGCTGATACAGGTCGCTGTGCTCAATATGGGACTTTGCGGCCAGTGGGTGATCGCCAGGCAGCAGCACCACAAAGGGCTCGTCGTAGAGCGTTTGGGTAACCACCTCGGGTTCATTGAAGGGCAGGGCAATAACGATGGCGTCGAGCTTGCCACTGCGCAGGCGACCGCGAAGAATCGCCGTCATATTTTCCTCAACATACAGTGGCATTTGCGGCGCGAGTTCGCGGATGCGGGGGATGGCGCGCGGATAAAGATAGGGGCCGACGGTGTGAATGGCGCCCAGCGCCATGGGGCTGCCCAGAGGGTCGCGCCCCTGAGCGGCCAGTTCGCGAATCCGCTCGCTCTGTTCCAGCACGTATCGGGATTGCTCGATAATCTGCTCGCCGATAGGTGTGCAGGTCACCTGGCCGCGGCTGCGTTCGAACAGGCTTACCGCTAATTCCTCTTCAAGCTTTTTAACCGCCACACTGAGGGTCGGTTGGCTAACAAAGCAGCGTTCGGCGGCCTTGCCAAAATGTCCGGTTTCCTGAAGCGCGATGATGTAGCGTAATTCTGTTAGCGTCACAAAATTGCCTGGTTCGATAGTTTTAGACTATAGCGCAGCAGTGTACACCGACGACTCTGGCCTGCCTACTAGTGGCGCTGCAGATCCAGTATCAGCTTGCCAATATGCTCGCTGCTCTCCATGCGCGAATGGGCGTCGGCAACCTGCTCAAGGGGATAGACACTGTCGATGGCGGGCTGCAGCTCACCGCGAGCCAGCAATGGCCACACGCGTTCGCGCAGGGCGCTGGCAATGGCGGCTTTTTGGTCTCGGCTCTGCGCGCGAAGGGTGGATGCGCTGAGGGTGAGCCGCTTCATTAACACCGGCAAGAAGTTCAGCTCGGCGGCAAAGCCACCTTGGAAGGCGATAAAAACAATGCGGCCATCCTCGGCGGCAAGGTCGATATCGCGGCGGATATAATCGCCGCCAACCATATCCAGAATCACATCGACACCGCGGCCGTTGGTGGCCGCGCGCAGTTGTTCGACAAAATCCTGCTCCCGGTAATTGACGGCAATGCTCGCGCCAAGTGATTCGCAGGCGGCGCATTTTTCGGCGCTGCCTGCGGTGGTGAATACCTTGGCGCCAAAGGCGCCAGCCAGTGCGATGGCGGTGGTGCCGATACCGCTGCTGCCGCCGTGTACCAGAAACGACTCGCCGGGTTGCAAGGCGCCGCGCTCAAAGACATTGTGCCAAACGGTGAAGTAGGCTTCGGGCAGAGCCGCTGCCTGCATATCATTTAAGGCGGCGGGAATGGGTAGGCACTGCCCGGCGGGCACGGCGACGTAGTCGCTATAGCCACCGCCGTTACACAGCGCGCACACGCGGTCGCCAATTTGCCAGCCGCTTACGCCTTCGCCGATGGCCGCAACGCGCCCGGCAACCTCCAAGCCGAGAATCGGACTGGCGTCAGCCGGAGGGGGGTAAAGGCCATAGCGCTGCATTAAGTCGGGCCGGTTAACACCCGCAGCAGACACGGCAATCAATAGTTCGCCGGCGCCGCATTTAGGCAGCGGCTGCTCGCCAATTACCAGGCTGTGGTCATCGTTGACGTTAACGCAGCGAACGTGTGTTGGAAGCGCTGTCATTGTTGTTCCCCTTTGCTATGCTCCCCGACCTGCGAGGGCGAATGTGCCCAAGTATGCCTGAGCTGAGCTTGGGCTTGAACCGACTAAGGTGGGAACATGAACGCGAGTACGAAGCGGCTGTTGATCGTTGGTTGTGGCGATATTGGTGGTGGACTGGCGGCGCGCTACTTGGCCAAGGGCTGGCATGTGCAGGGTATGCGCCGTGATGTTAGCAAGTTGCCAGCGGGTGTAGAGGGTTTGTCAGCTGACCTTGCGCAGCCCAGCAGTATACGGGCTTTGGGGCCCTTGCAGGCGGACTACATCGTGATGACGCTCACGCCCAATGGTTATAACCCGGAAGGCTATCGCAAAATTTTTGAAGAGGCGCTCGCGGTGATTTTGGAATCTATCGTCGAGCCGCCCAAGCTGCTGTTATTTGTTTCCAGCAGTGGTGTGTACGACCAGAGCGGCCACGAATGGATCGACGAAGATAGTCCGACGGCCCCCAGTCGCTTTTCCGGGCAAAGCATTTTGCGAGCAGAGCAGCAGATTGCCGACACGGGCTGGCCGCACAGTATTGTCCGTTTCGCCGGTATTTATGGCCCGGGGCGTTTGCAAATGATCGCTAAGGTGAAGGCGGGTGAATGTGTGCCGGACGAGCCACTGCACTACAGCAATCGTATTCACCGGGATGATTGCGTTGGGGTGCTGGCGCACTTGATTGATAAGGTTGACGGCGGTGAGTCAGTGGCGAGTTGTTACTTGGGTGTTGACGACCTGCCGGTAGCGATCCAAACCGTGCAGCGCTGGTTGGCCGAGCAGCTTGACGTCCCCTACCTGCAAAACGGGGCACCCATTTCACGAACCGGCAGCAAGCGCTGTAGTAACCGCCGCCTGCGCGACAGCGGCTACGAATTCCTGCACCCCGACTATCGCAGCGGCTTTGTTCAAGTGCTCAGCGACGCGCGGTCGGCTTGACTGTTAAAGGGCGAGAATAACCTCAATCTCCACCATCGCGCCGCGCGGTAAAGCGGCAACTTGTACGCAGGCGCGCGCGGGGTAGGGCTCATCAAATACCGACGCCATCACCTCGTTGACGGCAGCAAAGTCGCCGAGGTCGGTGAGTGAAATATTCACTTTTACGGCATCGTTCAAACTGCCGCCAGCGGCCTCGGCAACGGCGGTCAAATTTTTAAACACTTGCTGGCTCTGTTCGCTTATCCCGCCTTCGATCATTTCCATGGTTTCGGGGATCAATGGGATCTGGCCCGACAAAAACACCATGTTGCCGGTTTTTACCGCTTGCGAGTAGGGGCCAATGGCCGCTGGGGCCTTGTCGGTGCTGATGATGGTTTTAGTGCTCACAGAAGTATCCTTATCGCCACGCAGGTGGCCGACTAATGAGTGTTAACAGGGGCTAGTGTTTTTCGCGGGTCACTTTTATTACCGCGGGAATATTGCGAATACGGCGCATGATGCTGGCGAGGTGAACACGTGAGCGCACGCCGATCACTAAGTGGATGGTGCTGATCTTCGGGTTCTCGTCTTCCACACTGATCTTTTCTATGCTGGCCTCTGCACCATTTACCCGGGTGGCAAGCACGGCAATAATGCCGCGCTGTTTGCTCAGCTCGACTTTGAGCTCTACGGAGAAGTCGCGGTCAATATCATCGGCCCAGCTCAGCGGTACGACGCGCTCAGGGGTGTTTCTCAGGTCAATGCTGTTGTGGCAGTTCTCACAGTGCACCACCACGCCTTTCTCTGCGCTGACGATTCCAACGATGTGGTCGCCGGGAATGGGGTAGCAGCAGCGGGCGAAATTAACCAAAAATCCTTCGGTGCCGTGAATGACCATGGTCTGCCGCTGGCTGGTGGCAGGCGGTGCATTGTCATCGTCGTCGCTGAGTTGGTCGCGCAGGGTCAGTAACTGTCGGGCGGTGAGGTAGGCAACGCGGTTGCCCAGGCCTATTTGTTCAAAAATATTGTCGGCCGATTTGCTCTGCGTGGCGTCGACGAGCTGTTCCAAGTGCTCGTCGCTGAAGTTATCCAGCTGCTCATCCATGCTGCCTAAGGCGCGCTCCAACATTCGACGGCCGAGGCTCACTGCCTCGGTGCGGCGCTGATGTTTGAGGAAGTGGCGAATGCCGCTGCGCGCTTTTGCGGTAACCACAAAGTGCAGCCACGCCGGGTTGGGCTGGGCGCCGGGGGTGGTAATGACCTCAACGGTCTGCCCGCTTTGCAAGGCTTCAGACAGTGGTGCCAGGCGGCGGTTGATTCGGCATGCAACACAGGAATTCCCCACATCGCTGTGTACCGCATAGGCGAAATCGACCGCAGTGGCGCCGGCCGGCAATTCCATGATGTCGCCGCGGGGGGTGAATACATAGACCTCGTCCGGGAAGAGGTCGATCTTCACGTTCTCGATAAATTCCAGCGAGTCGCCAGCGCGTTGCTGCATTTCCAGCAAGCCTTGTACCCACTGGCGAGCGCGCGCATGGCTGGAATTGCCGCGGGCATCTTGCTCATTGGATTTATACAGCCAGTGGGCAGCAATCCCGTTATTGGCCATTTCCTCCATTTCCTGCGTGCGGATCTGGATTTCAATGGGCACGCCCTGCATGCCGAAGAGTACGGTGTGCAGGGATTGATAACCGTTGGCTTTGGGAATGGCAATGTAGTCTTTAAATTGCCCTGGCACAGGTTTGTAGAGGCCATGGACGCAGCCGAGTACGCGGTAGCAGCTGTCGACAGAGTCGACTACGATGCGAAAGGCATACAGGTCCATGATCTCTTTCAGCGACTTCCGCTTGTTGCGCATTTTGCTGTAAATGCTGAACAAGTGTTTTTCGCGGCCGACAACGTGGGCTTTGTGCCCTTCTTCCAACAGGCAGTTTTCCAGGCTTTCCTGAATATTGGCGATGGTTTTGCTGCGGTCGCCAAAGCGTGTGCGAATGGCCTTGCTGATGCGCTGTGCGCGCATGGGGTGCATGGCCTGAAAGCCGAGGTCTTCAAATTCCACGCGGATGTTGTGCATACCCAAGCGCTGGGCAATGGGGGCGTATATTTCCAGTGTCTCGCGGGCGATGCGGCGGCGCTTTGGCGGCGGCATCACACCGAGGGTGCGCATATTGTGCAAGCGGTCGGCTAACTTGACGAGAATAACGCGAATGTCCTTGGCCATCGCCAGGGCCATTTTCTGAAAGTTTTCCGCCTGCTGCTCCGCTTTGGACTGGAATTCAATCCGGGTCAGTTTGGACACGCCGTCTACCAGCTCGGCAACCGCATCGCCGAATTGCTCGCTGAGGTCTTGCTTGCTAACGGCGGTGTCTTCAATCACGTCGTGCAGCATTGCCGCCATGAGGCTCTGTGCATCGAGGCGCATTTCCGACAATATGCCGGCCACGGCTAAAGGATGGGTAACATAGGGTTCGCCGCTGCGGCGATTCTGCCCTTCGTGGGCTTGTTCGGCGTAGTAATAGGCGCGCCGAACCTGATCCACCTGTGAGGCAGAGAGGTAATTACTCAGGGTTTCGGCGAGGGCGTCGATGGATTGCGCCGGTTCAGGCTTACCGTGTTGGTAATTGAAAAAGCTGTATTGGTGCATCGACACCCCGGGCCAAGGTTTTTACAGAGGCTGAGCGCCCAGCTCAACACCCAGGTCCAGCTCGGGCTCTTCCGCTACCGCGTCGGCAGCCATGATTTCTTCGCGGGTAATTTTGCCTTCGGCAATTTCACGCAGCGCCAGTACTGTTGGCTTGTCGCCTTCTTCGGTAACCAGTGGCTCTTTGCCGCCAGTGGCGATAGCGCGGGCGCGCTTGCTGGAAACCATTACCAACTCAAAACGATTGTCTACTGCCGACAGGCAGTCTTCTACAGTAATACGGGCCATGAAAATGTTCCTGAATGTGCTGAATCGCAGTGGTAACAGGCACCACCGCCAGTTATCCACAGTCTATCAAACTTCGCTGCGCTATGTCAGCAGTGCCGTGAGTAAGTCACGGTGACGCTGCTGCTGGCGGTTCAGGCGCAGGCGGTGGCTCAGCAGAATGGCCTTTAGCTCTTGCAGGGCGGTTTCAAAATCGTCGTTGATCACAACGTAGTCGCCTTCAACAAAGTGCGACATTTCTTCGACGGCGGCGGCCATGCGGCGGCTAATCACCGACTCTTCATCCTGGCCTCGTCCGGTCAGGCGTTCGCGCAGAGCGTCTTGGGAGGGGGGTAAAATAAAGATGGATACCGTTTCCGGCAGTAATTTGCGCACCTGCTGAGCGCCTTGCCAGTCGATCTCGAGAATAACGTCGCGACCGCAGTTTAACGTGTCCTCTACCCACTTTTGGGAGGTGCCGTAGTGGTTGTCAAAAACCTGGGCATGCTCCAGAAAGGCGGCACTGCGCAGCATCGACTCAAAGGTGTCGTGGCTGACAAAGTGGTAATTGACGCCGTCCACCTCACCGGGGCGCATATCGCGGGTGGTGTGAGAGATCGAAACTTGCACGTCGTCCATTTCGTCGAGCAGTCTTGCAACCAGGCTGGTTTTGCCGGCGCCCGAGGGGGCGGATACGGTAAAAAGGGTGCCCTGGCTTTGCTGCATTGTGGCGGTGTCCTGTGATGTGGTTATCGGTGACGGCTGGTTATTGTGGGTATGTTCGCACGGTTTGCAGACTATTTGAATAATTGGTCGCGAGCGTTTTCAGTCAGCGCGATGACCGCCGCTTTCTTCAACTTTTTCTCGGTGGAAATAGCGTAAAACTGCTCGCGAATACCGTCTATGCGCCCGGCCAGGGCGACGGAGTATTGTTTACACACCTGCTCTTCAATGGCGCTTGGGCAGGCAAAAAAACCGGCGCCGGCGTGGCCGAAGGCTTTTACCAGCGCGCTGTCGTCAAACTCGGCCACAATGTGGGGCGCGATGCCCTGCTCGGCAAACCATTGCTCTAGTGCACTGCGAAGGGTGTTGTTCGTGGTTGGCAGCAGAAACGGTTGATGATTCAGATTATTGGGGAACTCGCCCGCCGCGTCGTCGATCAGCGACGGCGCCGCCAGAATGCTAACGCCACACTCGCCCAAGCGGTGATTGTATAGCCGGAGGTTCGGCGCAGGAGGAACCGGCCGATCACTGAGTAGCACATCTAATTTATGCATTGCCAGTTGGGGTAGTAGCTCGTCAAACTTGCCTTCTTTGCATACCAGGCTGGGGCTGGATGCTTGGCCGATAAACGGTTTTAGCACCAAGTGAGTAATCAGTTTTGGCAGAACATCCACCGCGCCAACCGTGAGTTTTTCGGCCTGATCCAGCTGCTGTTGCTGCAGGGCGATGTCTAACTCGGCACCCAGCGAGAAGATCGCATCGGCATAGCTCTGCACAAATTTACCGGCTTCGGTCAGGCGCAAGCTTCGCCCCTCGCGGGTGAATAGCGGCACCTCCCAGCGTGATTCCAGCGTGGTGAGCTGGGCGCTGATGGTTTGCGGTGTAATATTTAACGCTTCGCTGGCGCGACTAATCGAGCCTTCGCGGGCGACCACCCAAAAGTAATAAAGATGCTTAAAGTTGATATTCTGCATGGCAACTATTATCAACAAAAAGTTGATTATTGGTCATTAAAAATCGACTTTTTCGTTATTTGGTCCCTCGCTAAGCTAGCACCTCCACCTGCTAGGAGGGAATGTTATGCGCTTAGAAATTCAAACAAAGGAAGTGGTATTAAGCCCGAATCTCATCGCTAGGATTGAGTCTAAATTCAGTGCTCTGCGCCGGCGATCCTCTCGCAAAGTGATGGCGATACATGTTTTGCTCAGCCGGGTCGCCAGCAAAGGTGGCCTGTGCTGCTTGCTGGTCGTGCAGCTCAGGCGTCGGCGGCAGTGGGTTTTTCAGGCAGTGTGCGATGACATTTTGCTCGCTGTAGATGGCGCTTGGCAGCGTTTGCACAATGAACCTCAACTCGTGCCACTGGCCCTGCCGCCAGCTAGGGAGGGGTGATGGAGTCGCTACTTGCCACGGCGATTGCCAACTTAACCAGCCCTGCGATCTTGTTCTTTGTGCTGGGGGTGCTCGCCGCAAGTGCCAAGGCCGACCTCGAGCTTCCCGAGGGTATGGGCAAAGCACTGTCCATATATTTACTGCTGGCTATCGGCTTCAAAGGCGGCGTCGAGTTAAGCGAAAACGCGATCACGCCCGCGCTTATCGCGCTGCTACTTGCCGGCATTGCACTGAGTTTTCTCATCCCCTTTATTGCGTTCGCCTTGCTGAAATTTGCCACCCGCGTGCAGCCGATTGATGCGGCGGCGATTGCCGCACATTACGGCTCGATTAGCGTTGTGACCTTTATGGCGGCGGTGGGCTTCCTAACCCAGCAAGGCATTGACTACGAAGGGTATATGGTGGCGATGCTGGCGCTAATGGAAACCCCTGCCATTCTGTCGGGTCTGATTCTGGCGGCGCCGTATTTGCGTCAACAGGGCAAGCAGAATAACCGTCCAAAACTGCGCTTAAAAGACAGCTTGCTCAACGGCAGTGTCGTGCTGTTGCTAGGGAGTTTGGCGATTGGTTACCTGGTCGGTAAGCCCGGGTTAGCGCAGGTAGACGCCTTCGTTAAAGCGCCTTTCTACGGTTTGCTCTGCTTATTCTTGCTCGACATGGGCTTATTAGTGGGTCGCCGCCTTGGGGAATTTCGCCGAGTGGGTGTTGCGCTGGTCGCCTTTGGTCTCTACATGCCGCTAGTTGGCGCTGCGCTCGGCTTGGCCGTTAGTGCCTTGCTGGGCTTAGGGCTGGGTGAGACCACATTGCTGGCAGTGCTGTGCGCCAGCGCATCATACATCGTTGTGCCCGCCGCGATGCGCCTGGCACTGCCTCAAGCCAAGGCGTCGTTGTATATCATCACCTCCCTGGCGGTCACTTTTCCCTTCAATGTTATCGCGGGTATTCCACTGTATTTTCAACTGGCGATGTTACTGCAAGGAGTGAATTAACATGCTGCAGAGACACCGGAAAAAGCGCATCGAAATTGTCGCCGAAGCGCTGTTGTTAGATCGGCTACTGGAGTTGATAAAAGAAGCCGGGGCGACGGGTTACACCGTTCATCACTATGTTTCAGGGGCCGACTTCAACGGTCGACAGGGCGAGCCCGACGACCTGAGTTTAGTGCTGAAAAACATCCAGCTCAACGTGATCGCCGACGATGAGGTCGCCGAGAGGATTGTCGAGGGCTGCGCGGAGTTCTTTGACGACTATGCGGAGATCGTCGTGATCTCCGACGTCGAAGTCATACGACCTGAGCGGTTTTAGGTCTCGATCACTGTCATACACATTACCTGAATAAAAAAGTGTAGTGCTTTCTATTACTAGGGCGTGAATTCGCATTGTATAAGCGAAAGTAGAAATACTGCGCAAGATGATTTTTAGGGTGGTGAATACAGAGTTAGGAAGGCGCTACTCCAGAAAGTGAGTATGGTTTCGAAGTCAGTATTGACAGCCATTTAATTGGGATGTTAGGTTACGTCGCTCGTGGCGCAAGGTTTTCTAGGTAATGTCTAGAGTTGGGACAATAATATTGTTTGCGATGTTGATGATAGTTCAAACGCTATCTATTGCATCCGATGTATTGCCGTCCCATTTAGGGGACATTCATCACAATAGCGTTCACGCCCCCACCTCCATCGGCGATTCGGTTGATGCCGACTTCTCTACAGATGAGCAGTTAGATAGCAATCCCATAGGAGTGCCGGATAACTGCGATGGCAATCATTGTCATGGTTCGCACCTGCTGGTAGTTATGGATGTTCTTGTGCGCCTTCCCGTCGCACCAGAGAAAGTTTCTACACATTTCATTGTGAGTAGCCCTTCAAGCCGGATATATAGCGATATTCGCCCTCCCATAGCCTGATTAAGAAATATGGCCCTTCGGGGCATTAATTCTTTCTGATTTAACAGGAACTATGCGATGTATCACCACTTATTTATGTGGCGCTTTTTGTGTGGGCGCAAAATAAGCGTTTTTTTCTTCGGTTTTATTTTGGCTAGCCCGATAGCCGTCTTTGCGGAGCCAGCATCGGGCGCACGGGGCTTGACATTGCCTGAAGCTATCGCCGAGGCCCTACGTCAAAATCCCATCTTACAAGTTTTCACCCCTCGTCTGGAGGGGCTTCAGGGGAAACGTCTAACGGCTGACCAAAACCCAGCTATTGAGCTTGGTTTGACTGCAGACAATATTCTAGGAGTTGGGCAGTACAGTGATACCAAAAATTCTGAATATACCTTGACTCTTTCCTCTCTTATCGAATTGGGAGGGAAACGACAAGCGCGCGTGAAAACACTTTCTGGGCGCTATGCGCTCGTTGAATTGGAGCGTAAGGCACAAGCTTTGACCTTGCTTGGAGATGTAACTAGAGCTTTTATTCTAGCTTTGTCGTTACAGGAGAAGAGGGAGATAGGAAGAGAAGCTTTGAGGCTTGCCGAGTCGAGTCTGACACTTGTTAAAAAAAGGGTCGAAATAGGCGCTGCTCCGGAAGCGGAGGCACTTCGCGCACAGTCTCAATTGGATCAGGCGCTTTTGGATTCAGGGAAATTGCAGGCGGCTTTTGATAGCAGTTTGATGGAATTAGCCACCTTGCTGGGCAGGGCGCAGCCTGATTTCAATCGTTTAGAGGGCGACCTGTACGCATTTGATGTCACCGATAATTTCGACGGACTGTTTCAGCGAGCTAGTAGCAGTCCAGAAATACGTGTATTTGCCAGCGAAGAGCGTTTGCGAGAAGCGGAGCTCAATATGGCAAGAAGCCTGTCGCGAAGCGATATTCGTTGGCAAGTTGGCGCTCGATACTTGGAAGAAAGTGGTGATTCTGCGTTAGTACTGGGAGCGTCTATACCTTTATTTTCTGGCCGCCGGAATCGCGGAGATGTACAAGCCGCAATGGCCGCTAGAGATGAGGTTGGATATCGCCGTGAAGACGCAATGTTGTCACTCCGTGCGCGACTTTATCGAGCTTTTCGTTCTCATCGTCAAAGCATAATTACCGTCGATGCTCTTCAGTCAAAAGTACTGCCCAACCTTCGCAAAGCGCAAGTCCTGACTCGCAAGGCCTATGAGAAAGGTCGTTATGGGTATATGGAGTGGCGGCTCGCACAAGAACAATTACTTACCGCTCAGCGTCAGCTAGTGGATGCAGCCGCAACAGCGTTCATGAACCAAGCGTTGATTGAACAGCTAACAGGACAGTCACTCGCCTCTGTCGATGATGACTACTGAAAGATTAGGAATAATTGTCATGAATAAATTAAAACAAACTTTAATTGTGGTCGGTATTTTCTGTTTTACCAGTTTATCTCTTCAGGCCGGAGAAATGGCGGGCGAGGAGAAGCATATCCATGAAGCAGAGAGTGAGGAAAGTGTTAACAGTATGAGTGAGGCTGGACATGATGACCATGAAAGTGAGCCAGAGGGAAGAGTGGAAATACCTGACGACATAGCTAAGTTAACTGGCATCAAAACACGAAAAGCAGGTCCTGGAGCATTGGTTCGGACCTTGACTAGTTATGGTCGCTTACAAACTGATCCAAAGTTGGTTTCCCGTATAAAGGCACGTTTTAGTGGTCGAGTAACGGATATTTCGGTTCGCCTTGGTGACAGAGTCGAATCTGGTGCAGTCTTAGCGACCATTGAGTCGAACGATAGCTTGCAGCCATACATTCTGCGAGCACCGATCTCTGGAACGATTGTTCAACGCAACATAAATGTTGGAGAGATTGCTAGTTCAAGTACGATTTTTACGATTGCTGGCCTGGAAAAATTGTGGGCGGAATTGAAGATTTTTCCTAGCCAACGCAAGTTTGTTGATATCGGACAAATGGTGCAGGTGAATATTGACGACAAAGACTATCAAGGAAAAATTATGAGCCTGCTGCCAAGTCTGGAAGGCGCTCCATATACTATCGCTCGTGTTGTTGTTGATAATCGGCGTGGCATGCTTGTGCCGGGACAGTTGGTGGCCGCAAAGGTTGTTGTAGACGCTGATGAAGTATCAATAGCGATTGATAATCGTGGCTTGCAGGTATTTGAAGAGCAACCAGTTGTCTTTGTGAGAGAGGGCGAGGAGTACGAAGCCCGTCGGCTGGAGTTAGGTCGTAGCGATGACAGGGTTACGGAAGTATTAGCTGGCCTAAAGAAAGGGGAGCGCTATGTGGTTGAGAGCAGCTACTTGATTAAAGCTGATCTTGAAAAGTCTGGCGCATCACACGCTCACTAAGAGGAGGCTATCATGATTGATGCAATCGTCCGCCTTTCTGTAGAGCGACGTTTTTTAATTTTATCGATGATTATGGTTGTCATTGGCATGGGGGTGTGGAGTTTCCAGCGATTGCCGATAGATGCTGTACCAGACATCACTAATGTCCAAGTGCAAATTAATACGGAGGCAGAAGGTTACTCTCCTTTGGAGGTTGAGCAGCGAGTGACCTTTCCTGTTGAAACGGCTTTGTATGGTCTGCCTAAGCTGTCCTATACACGGTCATTGTCGCGATATGGCCTTTCACAAATTACGGTGGTATTTGAAGAAGGTACTGACATATATTTTGCGCGCAATTTGATCAATGCAAGGCTTGGGGCTATCAAGGGAGTGTTGCCGGATGGGCTTGAGCCGAAAATGGGGCCCGTATCCACGGGACTTGGCGAAATATACATGTACACCGTTTCTGCCCAAGCGGGAGCTATTCAGGAAAACGGAAAGCCGTGGGATGCGACAGCCTTACGTGAAGTGCAGGATTGGATTATTAAGCCGCAGCTTGCGCAAGTTCCTGGAGTAATAGAGGTAAATACCATCGGTGGATATGATAAGCAGTACCATGTTACGCCGGACCCAGCGCAATTACTCGAACATAGTATTAGTCTTTCAGAACTCAGTGATGCTTTACGCGCTAACAATGATAGTCGGGGGGCTGGCTACATCGAAAACAACGGTAAGCAGCTCCTTGTTCGATCCCCTGGTTTATTGCAAACGATAACTGACATCGAGCAGGTCGTCATCGCTAATAGGGGTGGTGTGCCTGTGCGTGTCGCAGACGTGGCAGAAGTCGCCATAGGCAAAGAGTTGCGTACAGGAGCCGCAACTCGTGATGGGCAAGAGACAGTGCTAGGCACGGCTATGATGTTAATGGGTGAAAACTCCCGAAGTGTCGCAAAAGCTGTAGGCGAACGCTTGAATACGATACGTCCTTCCTTGCCAGACGGTATCAATCTCGAAATGGTATATGACCGAACTGCGCTAGTAGATCGGGCTATTAAGACGGTCGAAAAAAACCTATTAGAAGGCGCCCTATTAGTCATTGTAGTGCTTCTTCTTCTCTTGGGTAATCTGAGAGCTGCGCTTATAACGGCCGCCATCATTCCACTGTCCATGTTGGCTACCATCAGCGGTATGGTGCGTACAGGCGTATCTGCGAACTTGATGAGTCTTGGTGCATTAGATTTCGGTTTAATCGTCGACGGCGCCGTCATAATTGTCGAAAACTGTATCCGGCGACTAGCAGAATCACAGCGAGAAAGCGGTGGAAAATTGCCAGTCAATGAGCGACTTCAGCTTGTCTATCAAGCGACTACAGAGGTTATTCGGCCAGCTCTTTTCGGTGTGGTTATTATTACAGTGGTATACATACCGATCTTTAGTCTTACTGGTGTAGAAGGGAAAATGTTTCACCCAATGGCTGCGACAGTAGTGATGGCATTGATGGCTGCGATGATTTTTTCTCTGACGATTGTGCCTGCGGCCGTAGCCGTTTTCATGAATGGAGAGGTCACCGAAAAAGAGAGTTATCTTATTCGCTCAGCAAAGTCTTTATATCGACCGGTGTTGGAATGGGCGTTACAAGCCCGTTGGTTGGTAATTGGAGCAGCTTCTGCATTGCTGATGATTTGCTTGTGGCTAGCAACAACGCTGGGTACGGAATTTGTACCGCAGCTTGCCGAGGGCGATTTCGCCATACAGGCGTTAAGGGCGCCAGGCACAGGGCTAGAGCAAGCGTTATCGATGCAAGAAAATCTCGAGCGGCGTATTAAATCTTTTCCAGAAGTAGACAAAGTATTTGCTCGAACGGGCACAGCTGAAGTTGCTACTGATGCTATGCCGCCGAACATATCGGATATATATGTAATTGTTAAGCCAAAGGAGCAATGGCCTGACCCGAAAAAATCACGAGAAACACTAATATTAGAAGTGCAAGAGTCAGTCGAACTGCTCCCTGGCAATAAATATGAATTCACACAGCCCATTGAGATGCGATTCAACGAGCTGATTTCAGGCGTTCGTGCAGATTTAGGCATCAAGGTGTTTGGTGATGATCTAGATAAGTTACTTTCTTCCGCAAACGCCATCATGGAGGTTGTTCAGGGGGTTGATGGGGCAGCTGATGTGAGGGTAGAACAAGTGACAGGCTTGCCCATGTTGTCGGTGCATCCACGGCGTATGGCCTTGTCTCGTTATGGACTATCGGTCGATGATCTACAAGACTTTGTCGCTGCCAGTATCGGAGGTGAGAATGTTGGCCTTATCTATGAAGGTGATAGACGCTTCCAGCTAGTGATACGTTTGCCTGAAAAAATGCGGCGTGACATAAGAGGGCTTGGTGACTTGCCTGTGCCGCTGCCGGATGGACAGTACGTGCCTCTTTCTGAAGTGGCTAACCTGGAGATGGCGCCGGCTCCAAATCAAATCAGTCGGGAAAATGGAAAGCGTCGAGTGGTGGTCACTGCAAATGTGCGTGATCGAGACCTTGGCAGCTTTGTCAAAGAAATACGAAATCGAGTTAGCGAAGAAGTAGATCTCCCTGCGGGGTATTGGTTGGATTACGGAGGTACATTTGAGCAGCTACAGTCAGCCAGTCAGCGATTGGCACTGGTGGTACCTGTGACGTTGCTTATTATTATTGCACTGTTAGTGATGGCATTCGGTTCACTCAAAGACGCATTAATAATTTTTAGCGGAGTACCTTTGGCACTAACAGGTGGGATATTAATGTTGTGGTTAAGAGATATGCCTCTGTCTATTTCTGCCGGAGTGGGTTTTATCGCCCTATCGGGTGTGGCTGTTCTCAATGGGCTGGTGATGGTTGCTTTTATCCGTGACTTGTGGCGGCTGAATGGTAACTTAATTGAGGCGGTGATAGAGGGGGCGATAATACGTCTGCGCCCAGTTCTTATGACAGCGTTGGTTGCCAGTCTTGGCTTTGTTCCAATGGCATTAAATACCGGTACGGGTGCAGAAGTGCAGAGGCCTCTGGCTACGGTCGTAATCGGCGGTATCATTTCGTCAACATTGTTGACGCTGTTTGTATTGCCGGTTTTATATTCTCTCTGGCATCGAGGTGACAAAGATTTGTCCGACACAAAAATGGCGGATAAATCTGAGTAGTTGACTGGTAGCTTTCGCCCGTAATTTATTACGGGCGAACTCATTCTCGTATTCTCCCTTTTCAGGAGAGTTGAAGTATCTCTAATTTGATATTTAACAATCGATTTTTATTGCGTCTTTACTGATGGAGGATTTGTGGGTGGCTGTTCCACGAATTCTCAAATACAGGCGACTAAGTAAGGCACGTTAGGGGAAATGTATTAGTGGCAAATAGCGAGCATATTAAAGTTGAGAGTGACGCAGATAATGGTGACTTGCGGGTGGTCGCTGCTATATGGGCTAACGGGTTATTAACTTTTGCCCAAGTTGCTGGAGGAATTTATGCAGGCAGCCTCGCGTTAGTTGCCGATGCATTACACAATTTTTCGGATATGGCTGCTTTGGTTATAGCGTTAGCTGCGCGAAAAATTGCTAGACGTCCGGCTAATCTGAGAATGCCATTTGGCTATGGTCGTATCGAAGTTGTTGCGGCACTTATTAATTACACAACGCTAATAGTGATTGGGCTGTATCTGATCTATGAAGGAGGTATGCGAATTTTCGAGCCGCAGGAAGTCGCTGGCTGGACGGTCGTAATAGTCGGGGCAGTTGCGTTGATCGTCGATTTGGCAACAGCGGCTCTTACCTACTCTATGCAAAAGGGCAGTGTGAATATCAGGGCCATGTTTTTGCATAATTTATCGGATGCGCTTGCCTCAATTGCTGTAGTTGCTGTTGGTATAATAGTTATTTTGTATGATGTTAAATGGGTCGATCCAGTTGTCACAATTTGTATTGCGACATATATCCTGTACGTTGCTTTTTCCGAAATCGGCACGCCAGTGCGCACTTTAATGCTAGCTAGTCCGCCTGGAATTAGTTATGAAGAGCTTGTTGATGTTATTAGCAATATAGAGGGAGTTGTCGAGTTGCATAATGTACATCTTTGGCAATTAAGTGAGAATGCTTCCGCATTTGATGCACATATTGTGTTGGCGAGGGAGGCGTGGGTGGGTGTTGAAGTAATAAAAAATGAGATAAAGAATGTTCTCCGAGGACAATTTGGAATTAACCATTCGACGCTGGAATTTGAATGTTATGATCGCGATAGCCCGTGCGAATATTCAACGCTAGGCATAAGTGAGGGCATGACTAGAAGGTGATATTTTTGTAAAGCTTGACTAATGTTTTTGAGGATGGACGTCTCGTAAACGATTACAGTGTACGCTTGCGGGGCTTGAAGGGATTGCGTAAACTGTGGTTGGCGTTTTCCGAGTGTCCGTTACTTAAATTAACCGGATTGTTTTTAGCAAGCTAAATTATGCGAACAGCAAAATACAGACATGTAATCGTAGCGTTACTGCTGATGATGTTTATCGGCCAGGTGATCGCGTCTACGACTGTATCTTGCCAAAGTTCTTCTGCCTCAATGCCGGTCCATGGACAGATGATGGATTCCGGCGTGAAGGACCATTCTCAGCATATGGGATCAGATGTGGTCTCGTCGGATGGCATGGCTGCCGCTGACTGCTGCCCGGATTGTGATTGCAGCTTGGGTGGGTGTTCCTCAGTGGTATTGTCCGTACACCAGACCACTTTTTATTCTAGCTTGAAGGCACTAACTGCTCATTATGACGAGTCTGTGACTTCTCAGTTAGCTGTTTCTCTCCTTCGCCCACCTATTGCCCGCTAATACAGGGTAAGTGCGCCTGAAATTGGGCGTTTTTACTCAACTGCTGTTAGCGGGAGTCTTTGTCGGTTATCGATAAAAAAACCTCAGAACTCCCAAATAGAAAGTCTGAAAAGACCATGCGCTATGTGGGATTTAGCATGAGATATGTCGTTAGAAGTATTGGCAGGGTAGTCGCGGCTACGTTGCTACTGCCGAGTGTTGTTGCCTATTCTGATAAGGCAAGTTTATCCGCTGTGTCGAGTTCAGTTTCTGATGAAGCGAGCTCGTTGGCTGTCTATAAAAGTCGAACTTGTGGATGCTGCGAAAAGTGGGTGTCACATATCGAAGAATTCGGCTTTGAATCGGAAGTGAATCACCCAGCAAATTTGAACAAGATAAAATCTGATAAAGGTATAGCGCCACGTTATCAGTCCTGCCATACCGCTGTCACAAATGATGGCTATGTGTTTGAAGGGCATATCCCAAGCCCCGTCATCCAGCGCTTTCTTGCTGCTCCCCCTAAAGATGCTATTGGCTTGGCCGTACCTGGTATGCCGGTGGGAAGTCCCGGCATGGAAGTAGGTGATCGCTTCGATCCTTATGACGTTTTTTTGCTGAAGAAAGATGGAAGCTATGAAGTCTATCAGCATATCGCGGCCCAGCGGCTGTAAAAAGAACAGTGAGAGTAAGCTATGAAAGATAAACAATTAATCATGAGCTCCCCAATAGAGATCGACAGCTCACGCCGACGCTTCGTCACTGGCATGGCCGCAGGTGGGGCGCTGCTGGGTCTGGGTTTAGGGCCGCAAATTTCTTTTGCAAGGCAACATACCGGAATCCGTTTTCCTCAAACCTTAACAGGTACAAAATTTGACCTAAATATAGGTTACCAATCAGTAAACTTTACCGGAATAGAGCGGATTGCTACCGCAGTTAATGGCTCGGTACCAGCGCCTATTTTGCGTTGGCGGGAAGGAGATCGTGTCACTTTGCGTGTCACTAATAATCTTGCTCACGATAGTTCGATTCACTGGCATGGAATTATCCTGCCTACGGAGATGGACGGAGTCCCTGGTTTAAGTTTTGACGGAATTAGACCTGGAGAGACCTTCGAATATAGCTTCGATGTCAAGCAGAGTGGGACTTATTGGTATCACAGTCACTCAGGGTTTCAAGAACAAACAGGTATGTATGGTGCCATTGTTATTGATCCGAGGGAGCCTGACCCAGTGGCCTATGATCGAGATTATGTGGTGATGCTATCGGATTGGTCGGATGAAGAGCCTGAAGCCATTTATACCAAACTAAAAAAGCTCAGCGATTACTACAACTTTAGTGAACGCACAGTCAGTGACCTGTTGCGTGACATACGTGAAAAAGGGGTAGTCCGGACCTGGAATGAGCGCGCTATGTGGAACCAGGCGCGGATGAGTGAGGCTGACATCAGTGATGTGACGGGCTATACCTATACGTTTTTGATGAATGGCCAGACTCCTGATGGCAACTGGTTTGGGCAGTTTCAAAAAGGGGAGAAAGTCCGGTTGCGTTTTATTAATAGTGCTGCCATGACTATTTTCGATGTTCGCATTCCTGGTTTGAAAATGACGGTTGTAGCCGCCGACGGACAAAATATCGCCCCAGTCACAGTTGACGAATTTCGCATTGGTGTTGCAGAAACCTACGATGTGGTTGTTGAGCCCAGCGTGGAATCAGCCTATACGGTATTTGCGCAAGCTATTGACCGTAGTGGCTATGCGCGCGGCACGCTCTCTCCCAATCCTGAGTGGCAGGGGGAGGTTCCTGCTATGGATCCTGCGCCCGTGCTAGGTCACCGAGATATGGGCATGGAAATGGGCCACAGCATGCAAGGGTCGCAGGCAATGGTTGGTATGTCGGCTATGGATCACAGCCAGCACGGCATGCAGACAATGGAGCATGTACATCACGGTCAGGGCTCGAGGCTTGGTAAAGCTGGTATCGGTAGCAACAGGGCTATCAACCATGTAAGTACTGAGTACGGCCCCCAGGTCGATATGCGAGCTGATAGCCCCATGGGCGGTCTAAGCGATCCTGGTATTGGGTTGCGTGATCACCAGAGATTGTACGGGCGGCGCGTACTGACTTATGCGGACATTTACAATTATTACCCCACCCGCGATCCCCGTGAACCTAGCAGGGAAATCGAGTTGCATTTGACTGGTAATATGAGTCGCTATATGTGGTCAATCAATGGAGTCAAATTTTCTGATGCCGACCCAATCCAATTGAAATACGGCGAACGTGTCCGGTTTACCTTGGTGAATGACACCATGATGACACACCCTGTGCACCTTCATGGAATGTGGAGTGAGCTGGAGACAGGTAATTCCAAATATATTCCTCGAAAGCACACCGTTATCGTACAGCCGGGTTCTAAGATCAGTTATTTGGTCACAGCGGATGCGAGAGGCCGCTGGGCTTATCACTGTCATCTTCTTTATCACATGCCCGGTATGTTCCGGGAAGTGCGTGTGGGTTAAGGGGGCGATGATGAAAAGTATAAAGACAATTGTTTTTCAGCTCGTTATGGCATTGGCGGTGACAGCCTCTATGATCAACGTCAGCTTGGCTGGGGCTAAAGATGACCCAGTTCTCACCATGTTGCAGTTTGATAAATTGGAGATGCAGGGCGGAGAAAGCGAAAATCCGCTGGTGCTGGAAGGTCAGGGCTGGATTGGCCAAGATTTGAATAAATTTTGGCTCAAAACTGAAATTGAGCGAGAGGATGGAAAAACGGAAGAAGCTGAGCTGCAGGCGCTATATAGCAAGGGAGTTTCGCCTTTTTGGGATTTTCAGGTCGGTATACGCAGGGACTTTCAGCCCACACCAGGTCTGAACTGGGCGGTAATCGGTCTTCAAGGCCTTGCCCCCTATTTTTTTGAAGTAGATACAGCATTGTTTATCGGCGAAAGCGGCCGAACAGCGTTGCGAGTGGAGGCTGCATATGAACTGCTGTTTACCCAGAGGCTGATTTTGACGCCGGAGATTGAAGTGAATTTATATGGCAAAAACGATGAGGAGCTAGGTATAGGCTCAGGTCTATCTGATATCGAGACTGGATTAAGATTGCGCTACGAAATCAGACGAGAGTTCGCCCCATATATTGGTGTTAGCTGGAGTAAAAGTTTTGGTAATACGGCTAATTTTGCCCGTGAAGACGGAGAGGGTACTAACGACATCCAATGGGTGATTGGTATCCGCACGTGGTTTTAGCAGACATTAACAGATACTAAAGCAGAACTTTTATATTGATATGAGAATTTAATTATGAAGAAAACAAAGATTGCAATTTATGTTTTATTAGCCAGCTTTTTTGCCGTCGGATTTGTCCATGCTCACGATCCGTCTCTGCATAAAGAAAAGATGGAAAAACCGAAATGCGAGGCAATAAAAAATATCGATCACTCAAAGATGGATGAGAATGACCCAGTTATGCTGGCGATGATGAAAAAATGTAAGAGTGCAATGGATGGCGATGAAAATTATGCAGGGCATTCCGGGCATAAGGTCGGCGATAAAGTCGAGTCTAACCAGGTGAATCAACATAAGGATAGGCATAACCATTAACTTAACTGGTAGGGCGGTAGGCACAGCTGCTTGCCGCTCCTGGTTTTTTTGAATGACCATTGATGCCTCTAGGAGCATAAAATGAATACACTTAAATCCCTTGCGCTTATAGGGGCCGTTGTTCTGCTGGGAGGTGCAGTCTATCTGTACTCAGGGGCCTACCCTATGGGAGCTGATGTTCCCCACAACAAGCTTACTTACTGGCTGTTGGAAACTCTGCGTGAGCAATCAATCAAGAAGGCCTCAGGAAATATTAGTGTTCCTCCACTGGATGATCCCGAACTCCTACTCTCTGGTGGTGCTGACTACAATGATATGTGTGCTTCATGCCACCTGAAGCCTGGAAAGGAGCAAAGCGATATGAGTATTGGTTTGTATCCGCAGCCACCGAATCTAAGCAAGGCTTCAATAGCGCATGGGCACGATCATGCCGATTCTGAGAAAACCGCTCGACGCCAGTTCTGGATTATAAAACACGGTATTAAAGCTTCAGGGATGCCCGCATGGGGTGCAACACATGACGATGAGCGAATTTGGGCGATGGTTTCATTCCTGCGCAGACTACCGGAATTAAATGCGGAGCAATATCAAATTCTCACAGCACGAGATGAATCTAATACTTCGCCTCATCATTGACGAAAGTAAAAGTAATGTTGGGTAACTACTATTGTCATGCTGTGTGTATTTGCTGTGGGTCATTTTGAAAACGGTAACGACTATGTGAAGAATTTAGATAAGAAAAATTTTTATAAATAAGTGCTAGGAAGAGTTTTCAAGTGCTTACAGTAAAAGAAGTGAAGTATAAAAGGCAGGTGTTTATATAAAAAATGGAGTTATCGCTCATAAACGCACTGGCTGGAGATAGCAGTTAAGTCTGTGTTAGTAACAGGGGTGGTTCCGACATTTGGGAGTCCGAGATTTTTTGGGCTATTGTCTTATGTAGGCCATATATGTGTGTAATATTTGATTTAGGTCAATTACCGATGCTAGCAACAGTAATACGCTAAGAGTGCGGGGGTAACAGTGTGTCTATGATTCGTTTGATTGGTATAGGATTAGTGATTTGGGGGTTGATCGTTCAGCCTCTGATGGCTGCTATGCCTGCACCAATGATGGATGATAGTTCCCGTTCGGCTGGAATGGTGGATTCTGGTGTCATGGCTCATTCCATCGGGCATCATGATGATAAAGATACAAAAGAGCAATCGAAAGCTCCTTGCCATGAAAAGACTACCAACTCTGCTTCCTCTGAGTCCTGCGAAAATTGCGATATGGACTGCATGAATGCAATATGTGCCTCTTCCTGCGTGATGAGTGGGGCAACAGCATTCCAAAAATCATCAGTTACTATTCACCTGTTCAACAGTTCGCTTGTGGCTGAGTCCTCTGGGGCGCGTGCCTACGCGCTCCCTTCTCGTATTTTTCACCCTCCCAAACACGCCTAATGTCCGATAGGCGTTACTGCGCCTGCTATATCGGATTTCCTAAACGTTGATCTATTGACCTAGGTCTTACACCTAGGCTGTAGGATCAATTCCTTGGCTGAGTGCGCCCGCTTTAGTGCTCCGCCAGTGACTGGAAAGTATTTGCGGAACCAATATTTGGTTGCGAATACACGTCAGGATTGGGGGTGTTATGAAAACGGTAACTGAAATCGCCAGACGATTTAATGTAAGTGCTGACACTATTCGGCACTACACAAAGCTGGGTTTGCTCTCCCCGGAAAGGGATGCGAACAACGGCTATCGACGCTACGGAGTACAGCAAGAGCGACGCTTACGCTTTCTTTTGTCGGCCAAAAGGCTGGGTTTTAACTTGAAAGATATCCGAGAAATTTTGGATATGGCAACGTCCGGTGACACCCCTTGCCCGTTAGTCCGAAAACTGATCGATCAGCGATTGGAGGGGATTCGAGAGGATATGCGGGATGCACAAAATCTGATGGTCCGCATGGAGTCGGCTTCCAGTGGCTGGCGTGATTTACCTGATCGCACTCCTTCAGGAGAGAGTATTTGTCACCTTATTGAAACCTGGGATAGCGTCAACAGTGCTGGCGATCATGCTATCTCTTCAGCGGACGAGAAAGATGCAATCGAGCAAGAGTGAAGTGTTAGATAAAAACCAGGCGACCGTCTCGCGGGATATCAGATATCTCCGCATACACGGTGCCTCATGTGCAAGTTGCGTAAGCAAGATTGAAAGCGCGCTTCAAGGGGTTGATGGAGTAAAAGAGGCGGTGATGAATCTGGCGCAAAGTACGGTGTCAGTTACTGGAGATGCCCCTGTCGAAGCGCTGACCAATGCAATTGCGGCTGTAGGTTATGACGCGGAAGGTATTACAGACAGCTCGGACCAGAGTGTGCTCGATGAAAAGGAACAAGCGGACGAGGCCTATTACAGACGCTTGATGCGGGAGATGTGGATTGCGCTATCGCTTGGCGTGCCACTGATGATCTATGGCCTTTTTGTAGGCGAGATGACCGTTACCACAACGATGGAGCGAGCAGTGTGGCTGGCTATTGGCTTGTTAACGTTTGGTGTGATGTTTTTCGCCGGTAAGCATTTCTATATCGGTGCCTGGAAGTCGCTTGCCAATCACAGTGCCAATATGGATACCTTGATCGCTTTGGGTACGGGTACTGCTTGGATTTACTCCATGTTTGTCGTGTTCTTCCCCTCTTTGGTGCCTGAAATGGCAAGGCATGTCTATTTTGAAGCCACAGCCATGATTATTGGCTTGATTAACCTTGGCTTGGCACTGGAAATCAAAGCGCGTGGCAGGACATCAGAAGCGATTAAGCGCCTGATTGGCTTGCAGCCAAAAACGGCCAGAGTAGTGCGAAATGGCAAAGAGGTGGATATCGCCATAGAGCAGGTACAACTCGGTGATCGGGTGAGGGTTCGTCCGGGCGAGAAAATATCGGTTGATGGCATTGTTATGGAAGGCCTGACCGCAGTGGATGAATCCATGCTGACCGGTGAACCCATGCCCGTAGAAAAGGCGGCAGGAGATGAAGTGGTTGCCGGTACGATCAATAAGAGTGGTTCTATACTCTTTAAAGCCACGCGGGTGGGCAAAGATACTGCGCTGGCGCAGATCATAGACATGGTGAAACGGGCACAAAATTCAAAGCCACCTATTGGCCGTTTAGCCGATGTTATCTCTGCCTACTTTGTCCCCGTAGTAATGATTATTGCAGTGATCAGCGCATTGGTCTGGCTGAATATTGGCCCTGATCCCCGAGTAGCCTTTGCGATTGTTTCGGCCACAACTGTACTTATTGTTGCTTGTCCCTGTGCGCTCGGTCTGGCCACTCCGATGTCAGTGATGGTTGGAGTAGGTAAGGCCGCTGAGGCTGGTGTTCTGATCCGTAATGGCGAGGCGCTGCAAACAGCATCGAAAGTCACGGCCATGATTTTGGATAAAACCGGCACGATTACCTTAGGTGAGCCGAAGGTAACGCACATCGAGCTGGCGCATGCACGCGATGAAGATGAGGTGTTGCAACTGGCCGCTAGCCTAGAAGCAAGTTCTGAACATCCGCTGGCCTTGTCCATTATCGAGTCAGCCAAAGAGCGAGGTCTGACTCTGGATGCTGTAGGTGATTTCCGCGCCGTTGCTGGTTACGGGGTGGAAGGCGTGGTTCGTGGTCGCACTCTGTTGTTTGGCAATGAACGATTGATGCGTGACAGCCGTGTCGATATCGATGCATACATCGAAAAGGCACAAGCTATGGCGGCTCAGGCGCAAACGCCCATGTACTTTGCCGTTGACGGAAAACTCGCTGCAATTATTGCGGTTGCCGATCCCATTAAAGATGACTCCATTGAGGCGATAAAGCGTCTGCAAAGTAACGGTGTGCGCATCGTCATGCTGACAGGTGACAACCGAGACACAGCAAAAGCAGTCGCGGAAAAAGTCGGTATTACCGAGTATTTTGCCGAAGTGCTACCCGATCAAAAATCCGACAAGGTCGCTGAACTGCAGGCTCAGGGTGAGATTGTGGGCATGACTGGCGACGGTATTAACGATGCCCCAGCACTGGCCTTGGCTAACGTCGGGTTTGCCATTGGCACGGGTACAGATGTCGCCATTGAAAGCGCGGATATTACCTTGATGCGGGGTTCCCTGCATGGCTTGGCTGATGCCATTGCTGTCAGCAAGGCGACGTTAAGTAATATCAAACAAAACCTTTTTGGGGCCTTTATCTATAACGTAGCTGGGGTGCCGGTCGCGGCTGGTGTGCTGTATCCGTTCCTGGGATTACTGCTGAGCCCAGTTATTGCAGGTGCGGCAATGGCGTTTTCATCACTGACAGTGGTGAGCAATGCGAATCGTTTGCGCTTTTTTAATGCGCAGAGCCATTAAGGAGAGACCGACATGATGATCATTAACCTGCTGGGTATACTACTGATTGCACTAATTGTCTGGTGGTTCTGGCTTTATAAGCCCCAGGCTGTTTCAGCAGATAAAAACACCGTGACCATCGTGGTGGATAACGGCACGTATGAGCCTTCAAGAATTCGATTGGTGGCGGGCCAAGATACGACGTTACGCTTCCTCCGCAAAGACGCATCGCCTTGTGCGGCAACCGTGGTTTTTGCAGATTTCGATATCAGCGAAGAGCTGCCTTTAAACAAATCCAAAGACATCAGCCTGCCGCCTCTAGCATCAGGGGAATACCCGTTCACCTGCCAAATGCAAATGTACCGCGGTGTGCTGATAGTTAAAGAGAACGGAGGTTATAACTATGCTAAAAAAGCTAAAATTTAGGGGAACAGTTTTTTCGCGCACATACGCATTTTCATTATTTTTAACGCAGCTCCTTATTGTTAATAATAACGTGTATGCCAGTGAAGTTAATTCCTCGGTGTTAAATGAACATTCGGCTGTTGAAGTGGCTGTCAGTGACAATCCAAATTTGGCCGAAGTGCAAGAACGCTATAAAGCCTTATTAGAGGTGCCGTCCCAAGTTGGAGCCCTGCCAGACCCTATGGTCAGCTTGAATGCCATGAATTTCCCCACCGACAGCTTCGACAGAGATCAGGAGCCCATGACTCAGCTTCAGGTAGGTGTCATTCAGGTTATTCCTTTTCCGGGAAAGCTGGGGCTAAAAGAAGAAGCTGCTGAATATGACGCAAAGGCAGCTGGGCACTCAGTCGATGAGGTGCGTTTACTGCTCGTGAAGAATGTGAAGAGTAAATGGTGGCAACTTTATTATCTAGATCGTGCTTTGGATACAGTAAAAAGCAACCAGGCCTTACTTCAGCAATTTATTACGGTTGCACAAACTAAGTATGAAACAGGAAAGGGATTGCAGCAGGATGTGCTGCTCGCCCAGTTAGAGCTTTCCAGATTGATGGATCAAGAAATTCAATTGAAAGCGATACGTCGCAACCAGGCGATTAAACTCAATATCCTGATGGATAGACCGGCGAATGATGTCATTGTCTTACCTGATCAGGTTTCCAAGTTAATGCCGGCTTTGGCCGATGAGAACGCGCTCTATCTGCAAGCAGAATCTTCGCGTCCGCTACTCAAAAAAATGGAAACTAAAATCGAGGCCGCCCAGTCACGCCTGGATCTGGCTAAGCGTGACTACTACCCCGATTTTAAATTGGGGGTTACTTACGGTGATAGAACCGGAGACAACCCTCCGCCTATGGGTGGTTCGCGTTCAGATTTCTTCTCCGTCATGGTGGGTGTGAAGGTTCCGCTTTATTCTGGCAGGAAACAGTCCAAAGCTGTTTCGCAAAGAAGCAGTGAGCTACAAATGAATCGCTACGCCTTACTGGATGAGAAAGGCTTAGTAATGGCTGCAATATCCTCTGCTGTTACGGATTATCAAGAGGCTAAACAACAGTTTTCATTGTATGGCAGCGGCATCGTTCCACAAGCACAGCAAACCGTTCAATCCATGTTGGCAGGATACCAGGTCAGTGAAGTTGATTTTCTTAACTTAGTGCGCAGCCAAATGACTCTCTTTAATTATGAATTGCAATATTGGAAGGCGTTGAGTGATGCAAAACAAGCATTAGCACGCCTGGAGGCCGCTGTCGGCGAGGAATCTGTTTATGAATAAATCGACACTAGTTATAGCCGTGTTCATGCTAGGTATAGGACTAGGAGCTGGATATTGGTTATCTGGTAGGAGTGTTGCCACTACTGCAGCGACTGATGAAAAAGAGCCGATATTTTATCGAAACCCAATGAATCCAAGCGTTACTTCCCCTGTGCCAGCGAAGGATTCAATGGGCATGGACTATATACCGGTCTATGCCGAAGAAGATAATAAGCCCTCGGAGCGGGAGATACTCTTCTATAGAAACCCGATGAATCCTTCAGTGACTTCCCCTGTGCCAGCAAAAGATTCGATGGGTATGGATTATGTGCCTGTTTATGCCGATGAAGAGTCCAATGAGGTCGTGGGTACTGTCAAAATCGATCCCGTGATTGTACAGAACATTGGAGTACGTACCGCGATAGCGCAGCAGACAGCCATTAGTCGCACTATCCGAGCTGTGGGCAGGGTAGACTTTAATGAGGAGCGTATGGCTCGTCTACACCCTAAAGTCGAAGGATGGATAGAGGAAATACGGGTAGATAAGACAGGGCAAAATGTTGCTGACGATGACATTTTGCTAAGCATTTATTCCCCGAAGCTTGTTTCCGCGCAGCAAGAATATTTGTTGGCACTGAATAATCTAACAGCACTGGAGAAGAGTCCATTTGACGAGATTAAACAGGGAGCACGGGATTTGGTCAAAAGTTCCCGTGAGCGGCTACAGTTGTTGGATGTGCCTGAACATCAAGTTCAAGAGTTGGAGCAGAGTCGAGAGATAAAGAAGAGCCTTCATATCCACTCTCCAGTGGCGGGAACGGTAATACGCATTGGCTCGCGTCATGGGCAGTATGTGACACCGAAAACTGAACTCTACATGATGGTAGACCTAAGTCAGGTTTGGGTATACGCCGATGTATACGAATATGAGTTGCCCTGGGTCAAGGTGGGTGATGAGGTTGAGATGACGCTAGCCTCAGTGCCCGGGAAAACCTTCACGGGCTCGCTGGACTATATCTACCCTTACGCCGAGCCGACAACACGGACTACCAAGGTGCGGCTTGTTTTCGACAACAGTGAGTTGTTGTTACGACCCGATATGTTTGCAGAAGTGAGTATCCAGTCGGACGCCCAAAACAATGCTGTGGTAATACCTGCAGAGTCGGTGATCCGTTCGGGTGGGCGGACACAGGTGTTTGTGGTTAGAGCGCCGGGTAAGTTCGAGCCACGGCTGGTAGAGCTAGGTATCGAGTCCAATGGTCAGGTTGCCGTGTTGAGCGGTGTGGATGCAGGGGAAGAAGTTGTCACTTCGGCTCAGTTCTTGGTGGATTCGGAATCAAAGTTACGCGAAGCAACTGCCAAGATGATGGAAGTGCTGAACAGCTCTGATACTAGTTCAGAAGATGGCGCAAAGACTATGCAAAGCCCTAAGGAAATGGAACATAGCAAGGAGGATATGATTGAGCATTCCCAGATGCAGATGAATGGTCACGCGGACATGGATATGAGCGAAAAGACGGATGATTTAACGCATGGGGTGCATGACCATGATTAATGCCATTATTAATGCCTCTCTGCGTGATCGTTTTATGGTGCTGATTGCGACTGTCATTGTCGCGCTAGTCGGATTGTTTGCCTATAAAAATGCGCCGTTGGACGCCATCCCAGATTTGTCCGACGTTCAGGTTATCATTTTTACCAAGTATCCAGGTCAGTCTCCCCAAGTAGTAGAAGATCAGGTGACATACCCGTTAACCACTTCAATGCTGGCGGTACCTAAGACCAAAGTGGTTAGAGGTTACTCGTTTTTTGGACTGTCTTTTGTGTACATTATTTTTGAAGATGGCACCGATATGTATTGGGCGAGATCACGGGTGCTGGAATCGATCAACTACGTGAGTGGTCGGTTGCCTCAAGGTATTACGCCGACGCTAGGTCCAGATGCTACTGGGGTTGGCTGGATATATGAATATGCTTTGGTCGATAAAGCAGGTAAGCATGATCTGGCGCAACTGCGCTCTCTGCAGGATTGGTACTTGCGTTATCCCTTGCAAACGGTGCAAGGGGTCGCTGAAGTTGCGTCAGTTGGTGGCTACGTAAAACAGTATCAAGTTGAAGTCGACCCCAACGCCTTACTTCGTTACAGCATCCCGCTAAACAAAATCAAGACGGCCATCAAAATGTCCAACAAAGATGTAGGTGGCCGTCTAGTGGAAATGGCTGAAACGGAATATATGGTTCGTGGCCTAGGGTATATACAGTCGATTGATGACCTCAATAGCATCCCCGTTAGTGTGGATAAAGACGGCACTCCCATTCGACTTCAAGATGTGGCGCATGTGCAAATAGGTCCTGAGCTTCGCCGGGGGTTGGTTGATCTTAACGGTGAAGGTGAGGTTGCTGGTGGCGTTGTCATTATGCGTTTTGGCGAAAATGCATTGGCGACTATTCAGGCGGTGCGAGCCAAGCTGGAAGAACTGAAGGCCGGCTTGCCTGAAGGCGTTGAGATTGTTCCCGTGTATGACCGTGGCGATTTGATTGAGCGAGCGGTTAAAAGCCTGAATACCTCACTCTTTCAGGAGCTGGTTATTGTTAGCTTGGTGGTGATCTTGTTTTTGTTACACGCGCGATCAGCGTTCGTGGCGATTATCACGCTGCCTTTAGGAATCCTGATGGCCTTTATCGTCATGCGTATTCAAGGATTGAATGCCAATATCATGTCATTGGGAGGGATAGCGATCACCATTGGCACGATGGTCGATGGGGCGATTGTAATGGTGGAAAATGCCCACAGCCGGTTAGCTGAGGCTCGTGAAGATAAAGGAAGTGATCTGACCCTGGATGAACGCTGGAAAACGATTCGGGCATCTTGTCAAGAAGTAGGGCCAGCGTTGTTTTTCTCGCTGCTCGTTATCACCGTGTCATTTCTACCCATCTTCACCATGCAGGCGCAAGAAGGGCGGTTATTTAGCCCGTTGGCCTTTACTGCAACCTATGCGATGGCGGCGTCAGCTATTCTGGCGATTACCCTTGTTCCTGTGATGATGGGTTACTTTCTACGCGGTAACATCGTGGCTGAGCATAAAAACCCGATCAATCGCGCGCTTCACGCGATTCATGGGCCCACCCTGAAGCTCGCCATGCGATGGAGGAGTGTCACACTGGCATTGGCGCTAGGTTTGTTGGCGGTCACTTATTACCCCTATTCGAAGCTGGGTAGTGAATTTATGCCGCCCCTAGATGAGGGCGATATCCTCTATATGCCGACCACATTTCCGGGTATTTCGATTACTAAAGCCAAGGAGCTACTACAACAAACTGACAAAATCCTGTCTACATTTCCTGAGGTACACCATGTATTTGGTAAAGTTGGGCGAGCAGAATCAGCGACTGACTCGGCGCCTCTGGCTATGATCGAGACAACCGTACGTCTAAAGCCTAAAGAAGAATGGCCAGACCCCTCAAAATCTACCAAGGATCTGATGAATGAAATGGATCAGGCGATACAGTTTCCTGGTTTAGCCAACGCCTGGACAATGCCGATCAAGACCCGTATCGACATGCTATCGACGGGTATTAAAACGCCTATTGGTATCAAGGTGTCAGGGCCTGATCTCAATGTTCTGCAGCAGGTTTCCCAGGATATTGAGCAAGCCATGAAAACACTGCCGGAAACAACCTCAGCCTTTGGTGACCGAGCAGTGGGCGGTTATTATCTTGATTTTAAAATCAACCGGGAGAGCGCAGCGCGCTATGGTCTTACCGTAGGTGCCGTGCAAGACATTGTCCAAAGTGCTATTGGCGGCATGAATATCACCGAAACGGTCGAAGGGCTTGAACGCTATCCGGTGAATCTACGGTATCCGCGTGAATTGCGTGATGACATGGAGACGCTAAAAAGGGTACTGATACCCACGCCAACAGGTACGCAAATTCCGCTGGCGATGGTCGCGGATATTGATTATCAGCGTGGCCCGCCGGTTATAAAAAGTGAAGATGCGCGGCCCAATGCCTGGATATATGTTGATATTTCAACCTCGGATATCGGTGGCTTTGTTAACAAGGCAAAGCGTGTCCTTGAGGAGCAGGTCACAGTGCCTGCTGGCTATACGATTACCTGGTCGGGGCAGTTTGAGTATATGGAGCGGGCCGCAGCGCGTTTGAGTATTGTCGCACCAGCAACGCTTCTTATTATATTCCTGTTGCTCTATTTCAATTTCCGCAATATCACCGAGCCATTAGTAGTGATGATGTCAATTCCGTTTGGCTTGGTTGGTGGCATCTGGATTATCTATATCAATGATTACAATATGTCAGTCGCCGTGGCTGTAGGTTTTATAGCGTTGGCGGGGATGGCGGCGGAAATTGGTGTGCTGGTATTAAGCTTTATTGATACGGAGGTTGCCAAGCGGCGGGCTGCTGCTCAAGGTGTTTTGTCGTTTGATGAAATCAAGGACGCTGTACTCTCGGCAACATCAAAGCGTGTACGACCGGTGGCTATGACGGCGACCTCGACCATGGCAGGATTAGTTCCCATTATGTTGAGTAGCGGTACCGGGTCGGACGTTACGCATCGCATTGCTGCGCCAATGCTGGGCGGAATGCTGACGGTTATGGTTCTCAATCTGTTGGTATTGCCGGTTATTTATAGCTTTATTTTACAGCTCCAGGAAAAAAGAAGGACAGACTCTGCCACGCCGGAAAACTTCCCTCAAATACGCGAAGGAGGAAATTCCGCGTGATACTGGCTGTCGTGTTGGCGTTTGCCCTGGTTGCAGTGACTTTTGCTCTTCACTATCGGGTGTTGCTTTGGTTGGGTGAAAACACCCCAAAGCTTAAGCTTCCAACACATACACAGGTGTTAGTGATTGTCGTTGTGCTGTTTCTTACACATATTGTAGAAATTGGCATATACGCAGTCACTTACAGCTTATCAGTGACCTCATTTGAACTTGGCACATTTCGAGGTTCACCAGTTACTGATGCCATGAGTTATTTATATTATTCGGGTGTTGTCTATACGACTTTGGGTTTGGGCGATATTCAGCCTGAAGGCCATATTCGGTTTATTACCGCCATGGAAGCGCTTAACGGTTTTCTACTGATTACATGGTCTGCTTCATTTACGTTCTTGGCCATGGGGCGTTTATGGCCCTGGGATAACTCGTGTTCAGGTCAAAATAATTCCTAATTAATAAATTTAATGCTGATTGATAAGGGCGAAATAGCGCTTCCGGAATAATACCGAAATAATTATAAACCTATTAAAAATCAATGAGATATCGGCTGTAAAAACTACGGCTGGTTAGTTCCTCAGAAAAGCCGGTTGCCGTCAGTAAGCTGGATGACGGCACAATGAGCTTACTCAATATTCTGGATCTGTTCGCGCATTTGCTCGATCAGTACTTTCAGTTCAACTGCGGCCTGGGTGCTTTCGGCAACAACGGCTTTGGACGACAGGGTGTTGGCCTCGCGGTTGAGCTCCTGCATTAAGAAGTCGAGCCGCCGACCCACTGCGCCGCCTTTTTTGAGTACGCGGCGCACTTCTTTTACGTGGGTGTCGAGGCGGTCGAGTTCTTCATCGACATCGGCTTTCTGGGCAATGAGGGCCATTTCCTGTTCGAGCCGCTCGGCGTCGAGCTCCGCTTTCAGGTCGGCGAGCCGCTGGCGAAGTTTATCCCGTTGGCCACTGACGATTTCCGGCATGCGCTGACGTAAATCGGCGACGATGCTGTCAATGCTGACGAGGCGTTGCTCGATCAGGTCGGCGAGTGCTAGGCCTTCGCGTTGGCGATTGTCGCATTGGTCTTGCAGGGCTTGCTCAAAGCTGGTCAGCAGTGCCTTGCTAATGGTGTCGCTGTCGACCTGGGCATTTTGCATGACGCCAGGCCAGCGCAATACTTCTAGTACGTTGATAGGCGCAGCATGGGCAATATCGGCCCGCAGGGCGTTTGCAGTGTTGAGCAGCTGCTCGGCCAGCTCTTGGTTAAGCGTCAGGCTTTGCTCTTGTTCTTGCAGGTTAATACGCAGCGAGCATTCCACTTTGCCGCGTTGCAGCGTCTTGCGCAGCCGATCGCGCAGCTCTGGTTCCAACTGGCGCCAGTTCTCGGGGAGTTTAAACGACAGCTCCAGGTAGCGGTGATTGACGGAGCGCAACTCCCAGATGGCGGTACCCCAGTCATGTTCACTGCGGCGGTGGGCGAAGGCGGTCATACTGCAAATAGTCACGGGCGTCCCCTGTTAGTAGCGTCTTGTCACGGTATTGATACGCAGGCTTGGCATTGTAGCGGGAAACGGGTTTCGCTTCAGTGCCTGTGCGGCAGGTATACTGTCGCGCTTCAGTAGAGGAGATTGCTATGAGTTTTGTTCGACCGAGTGGCCGCAGCGCCGATGAAAAACGCGAGCTGCGTATTACCCGCAACTACACCTGTCACGCCGAGGGTTCTGTATTGATCGAAACCGGTGCAACGAAGGTGCTGTGTACGGCCTCGGTTGATGCTAGCGTTCCGCCGTTTTTGCGCGGCAAGGGACAGGGCTGGATCACGGCTGAATACGGCATGTTGCCGCGCAGTACCGGCAGTCGGATGGGGCGCGAGGCGGCGCGCGGTAAGCAGTCGGGCCGCACTCAGGAAATTCAGCGTTTAATTGGCCGCTCGTTGCGTGCCGCGGTGGATTTGAGCTTGCTGGGTGAGCACACCATTACGCTGGACTGCGATGTAATCCAAGCTGATGGCGGCACGCGCACAGCATCCATTACTGGCGCTGGCGTTGCATTGGTTGATGCCATTCGGCATTTGCAGCGCAGCGGCGCGATCAGCGCTGACCCCCTCAAGCAAATGGTGGCTGCGGTTTCCGTTGGGGTTTATGAAGGTCAGCCAGTGTTGGACCTGGACTACATTGAAGACTCGTCAGCAGAGACCGATATGAATGTGGTCATGGACGAGGCGGGCGGCATAATTGAAGTGCAGGGAACCGCTGAGGGGGCAACTTTCAATCGCAATGAAATGAATGCGATGCTGGATTTGGCAGAGAAGGGTATAGCCGAGTTGATCGCGGCGCAGCAGGCCGCTTTAGCGGAGTAGCGGGCGTGCGGCGGAGGCTCAGCCTCCGCCGCTTATAAGCTTAAAAGGCGCTTTCTGGCAATTCGTAGTCGTAATCCATGATTACCGGCGCGTGCTTGCCGAATTGCTGCACTTTGTAGATGGCGCCGTACTCAACGCGCGGAATCAGCCTTTCTGACACCACCTGATAGTCTACGCGCCAGCCGTTTTTGCCTGGCTCGCCGTCGGGCCAATAACTGAACTCATCGGCATCGGTATTCACCAGGCGGAAGGCGTCAGCGTAGTGTTCTTCATGGAACAAGCGTTCCATCCACTGCTGCTCTTCAGTAAGGCTGCCTGATACGCCGTGGTTGCCCTTCACATCCTGAATATCAATGCTTTTGTGGGCGATGCCCCAGTTGCCGCAAATGACGAAGTCGCGGCGCTTGTTGCGGACTTTGTGCAGGTGGTTGTAATACTGCTCAAAGAAGTTATTTTTGCGGATCTGCGCCTCGCTGTCGCCGTCGGGGACGCTGGGTGCCAGCAGGCTGCCGATGCTGATATTGTCGAAATCGGCCTGGATGTAGAGGCCATCCATATCAAAATCCATGAAGCCGAGGCCAGTCATAATGGCTTTGGGTAGCTGTTTGCAGTAAATCGCGACACCGTTACTTTTGCCATCGGCGGCATCGAAAAAGTACGGGTTATACTCGCGGGGGAAGAAGACGTCGTCGCGAAGCTTATACTCGGCTATACCCAGGTTTTGCAGGCAGATGATATCCGCGTCCTGCTTGACGACCCAGTCAAAAAAGCCTCTTTCCGCAGCATCAGTGATGCTGTCAGCGCAAAAGCTGATGATTCTCATGTGCTTCCCGTGTGTCTACTATGCGGGCCTGATGCCCTTATTCAACGATACTGTCGCCCGCCATTATTGGGGCAGAGTAGGCCGTGCTGTGTGCGTTGCAAGCCTCTAAAGGAGATTGCGATGCGACGAGATCGACACTTGCAAAGTCCGTACTAAACAGGTGTTTAGACTACAATGAAACCCTTTTTACGACAATCAATTGGGCGTGAATGTCGGCAAAAACACCATGATTGAGGGCGTTCCGCGGAGTTTTGCCTACAATGCCCGCGCTTCGCTCTGGGCCGCGGCCACCGCGGTGCGTACAATAAGGGGCTCTACAATCCAGCTTTTGTGAGATGAGTCGTAGCCGCCCATGAGTATTAAGCCTTTTCAGCAGCAGTTTATCCGCCAGGCCATCGACAGCGATGCGCTGTGTTTTGGTGAATTCACCCTGAAGTCGGGACGTGTCAGCCCGTATTTCTTTAACGCCGGCCGTTTTAGCAGCGGTGGCGCCTTAAGCGCATTGGCGGCCTGCTATGCTGACGCCATTGTGGACTCGGGGGTGCAGTTCGACGTGTTGTTTGGCCCGGCATACAAGGGGATTCCTCTGGCTGCGGCAACGGCCTGTGCACTTGCAGAGCGCCACAATATCGACATTCCCTTTGCCTATAACCGCAAAGAAGCCAAAGACCATGGCGAGGGCGGTACCTTGGTGGGCGCGGCGCTGCAGGGCCGTGTATTGATTATTGACGACGTGATTACTGCGGGTACGGCGATACGCGAGGCCATTACAATGATCGAAGCCGCGGGCGCCAGCGTGGCGGCGGTGGCGATTGGTCTCGACCGCCAGGAGCGCGGCAAGGGTGAGCTGTCGGCGATTCAGGAGCTGGAACGCGAGCGCGACCTGGCAGTCATTAGTATTGTTGGCCTTAACGATATTGTTGAGTATCTGAATGCCGGTGCAGGCGATCCTGAACTAGTATCTAGGGTAAGTGCGTATCGTGAGCGCTACGGTGTGTCGTTATAGTTCACAAAAAACAGGAGAGTGAGAGTTTATGCCTTGTTGGTCGTTACGGTTTCTCAGCCCACTATGCCTCGCGTTGGCCGTAGTGAGCGCGCCTGCCCTGGCGGCAGAGAAGCTGTTTTATCGCTACGTCGATGCCAACAATAAGGTGGTTATCCTCGATCGCTTACCACCTGATGTCGTGCCGCGCGGCTACGATGTGATCCGCGTTGACGGCAGTGTAGTGAAGAGTGTGGCCGCGCAGCTGACCGGCGCCGAGCGGGAGGCGTGGGAGCGCGAGAAAGCGGTGGCAAAAGCGCGAGCTGAAGCCGAGGAAAAAATGCGCGCTTGGGATGAATCCCTGCTGCTGCGTTACAGCGACACCGCCGATATTGACCACGCCAAGGCGCGTGCACTCAATGACATACGGGTACGCATTTCGATACTGAAGAGCAATTTGTCGGCGCTGAAAGACAAGGTTAGAAAGAATCAGTCTGAAGCGGCCGAGCAGGAGCGCCGCGGTCGCTCCGTTCCTGAGGCATTGGCGAAAACGCTAAATGATTTGCGTCGCGAAGTCAGTGCTACCGAGAGTGACCTTGAGCGACGCAACGCGGAATTGTTCGAGGTGGAAGAGGCCTACGAGCGAGACAAGGCCCGCTTCTCTCAGCTGCAGGAAAATGTAAAACGACGCCGTGCTTTTCACAGCGAGAGCAATTAGCGGCTAGCGGAATACGGTCGCTCGCAGTAGCTGCCATTGGTCATCCCAGTCTGCGCTCGGCAGGCGCTTGAATTCACTGCGCACAAATTGCCCGATACGCCCCTCTACGCAGGCCATCAGTAAGTTTGCTGTGGTATTGGCGGTGGCCTGGGTGCGCAGCCCCTCGCGAAGTTCGGCTTCGCGCAATATTTGTCGCAGCTGCATTTCCAGTCGGTCGTAAAATTGTTGCACGCGGCTGCGCAAGCGCTCGTGCTCGCCCGCCAGGGCATCGCCATTGAAAATGCGAGTAATGCCGGGGTTGCGTTCGGTAAAAGCCAGCAGCAGGTGAAGGATTTTAGCGAGCTGCGCTTCTGCCTGCTCCTCTTCGCTGCAAATCAGCGCAACGCGACTGAAAATAGCCTCTTCTACAAACTCAATCAGGCCTTCAAACATCTTCGCCTTGCTGGGGAAGTGGCGGTATAGCGCCGCCTCGGAAACACCGACTTCGGCAGCCAGTTTTGCCGTGGTAATACGGCTGCCCGGCTGACTTTCCAGCATGGTGGCCAGAGACTGCAGAATTTCGTCGCGGCGAGAAGGTCGCTTAGTCATGGCCTGCCTTATTCGCCGCTGTCTGCAGCTTGCACGCTGCTGTTGGTGATGAGGGTGCCCACACCGGTGTCGGTGAAGATTTCCAGCAGGACGGCATGGGGCACGCGGCCATCGATAATATGGGCGCTGTTCACGCCGGCATTCACGGCACTGAGTGCGCAGCCGATCTTCGGTAACATGCCGCCATAAATGGTGCCGTCTTCAATCAGCGCGTCGACCTGTTCGGTACTCAGCCCGGTGAGGACTTTGCCTTCTTTGTTTTTCAGGCCCTCGATATTGGTGAGCAGCATCAGCTTCTCAGCCTTCAAGACCTCGGCAATTTTCCCTGCAACCAAGTCGGCATTGATGTTGTATGAGGCGCCATCCGGGCCGACCCCGATGGGAGCAATCACCGGGATAAAGTCGCTGTTTACCAACATATCCAGCACGTCGGTGCTAACACTTTCCACCTCGCCAACATGGCCAATATCGATAATCTCCGGGGCCGACATTTCTGGTGTCTTGTGGCGAACCTTGAGCTTGCGGGCGCGAATTAATTGGCCGTCTTTGCCTGTCAGGCCTACGGCCTTGCCGCCGTTGTGGTTGAGCAGTGAGACAATTTCTTTGTTGACGCTGCCGCCCAGCACCATTTCGACCACGTCCATGGTGTCGCTATCGGTCACGCGCATGCCTTCCACAAAGCGCGATTCGATCTGCAGCCGTTTTAGCAGGTCGCCAATCTGCGGGCCACCGCCGTGAACCACCACGGGATTCATGCCAACCAGTTTCATCAGCACGATGTCTCGCGCAAAGTGCTCCTTGAGCTGGTCGTCGACCATGGCGTTGCCGCCAAACTTTACAACGATGGTTTTGCCGGTGAAGCGCTGAATATAAGGCAGTGCTTCGGTCAGAACGCGGGCGACATCGCCCGCAGCGTCGCGGCTGAGTGACATAGTGTTTCTCGTGCTGGGGGCCGATTAGTCGGCCGTATAAAAAGGGTGACTATTAAAGACCATCTGCCAGGGTCGGATCAATCTTCGCCAGGGTTTGTGCGAAGCTTTCACGAATTCCATCCAGGGCGGCCGGGCTGTCTGCTTCAAAGCGCAGGGAGATTGCCGGCCCGGTATTCGAGGCGCGCAATAAGCCCCAGCCATTGCGAAATTCGTAGCGCAGGCCGTCAATGTCGATAAGCTGGGCGTCGTCAAACTTGGCGTGATTCGCGAAGCTTTGCACCAGCGAGAATTTTCGCTCGTCGTCCACGGCGATCAGTATCTCCGGGCTACTGTGCAAGCTCGGGTAGCCGGCCAGTTCGTCGTCGAGGGTGGTGCCGGCCAGCGTGAGCGCTTCAAGCAGGCGCGCCGCCGCGTACATGCCATCATCAAAGCCATACCAGCGCTCTTTAAAGAAGATGTGGCCGCTGAACTCGCCGCCGAGCAGTGCATCGCTGTCGGCCATCTTACGCTTCATATGTGAGTGGCCGCATTTCCACATGGTGGGGCGGCCGCCGTGATTCACAATAAGCTGGCTGAGCAGACGGCTGCATTTTACGTCGAACAACACCTCGCAGCCGGGGTTGCGGCTCACCATGTCGTCGGCGAGCAGCATCAGTAATTCGTCGGCGCGGGGGCGTCGGCCGCTGGCGCTTACTACCGCTACGCGATCGCCGTCGCCATCAAAGGCGATGCCGATATCTGCTTGGTGCTCGCTAACCGCTGCGGCGAGAGCATCCAGGTGCTCCGGGATCGTGGGGTCGGGGTCGCGGTTGGGAAAGCTGCCGTCGATGTTGCAGAACAGCGGCACCACCTCGCAGCCCAGTTCTTCAAACAGTGGCACAACAATGTTGGCGGTGGCGCCATTGCCGGCGTCGATGACCACTTTCAAACTCTGTGCGACCACGACATCACTGCATATTCGGTCGATGTAGCGTTGCTCAATGCTGTCGTTGCTGAGTTGGCCGTCGCCACTGGCGAAATTCTGGCTTTCAATGCGTCGCGCCAAGGACTGTATGTCGTCGCTCGTGAGGCTCTGAAAATCCAACAGCATTTTCATGCCATTGTGGTCAGCGGGGTTGTGGCTGCCGGTGATCATTACGGCGCTGCCAATATTCAGGTCGTTGCAGGCGAAGTTGAGCATGGGCGTCGCGATAATGCCTAAATCGACAACATCAACGCCACTGCCTAACAGGCCTTTGAGTAAGGCTTCGCGAATGCGTGGGCTGCTGTTGCGGCCATCGCGCCCCAGCAGCATTTTGCTGTGGCCGCGCGCCTGGGCCTCGCTGCCCAGCGCCAGGCCAATTTGCACGCAGTGCGCGTCGCTAAGGTCGCGGTCGGCAATGCCGCGGATGTCATAGGCGCGAAAGCAGTTCAATGCCAAAGCCGGGCCGCTCTCTTCCGGCTCTGTATCTGTCGCTGGCTGGGGAGCAGGAGGCTCGGCGTGCGCGGCGGCTTTTTTCCGCAGTGGTGCCGCTTCGGGGAGGGGCGGGGTTAGGCTGCCTTGGGGGTTAAATGGCGCCGTACCTTGGTCGCTTTCACTGGGCTTTCGCGCAGCCAGTTTGCGGGCCAGCTGCTGCTCGAGGCTGGGTGGCGGTGACTTGGTGGCAGGGGCGGGTTGCGGCGCTGGGCTGCTTTGCTGTTGATCGGCGCGAAGAAAGAAAATGCTGTGGCTGCCGACGATGATGCCAAGGCAAAGCAAACCCGCAAGCCAAATAAGTGTACCGTCGACGCGCAGTGTCTCTAGCATTGCCGACTGCGGCAGCACATGCAATGTCCAGCCGGGCACGGGTAGGTTCCGGCTCACCATATACTCGCTAAATTGTTTTGAGTCAGCGGCAATGACGATGTCTTCTCGGTCTTTGTAGCGCTGCACCAACTCGCTGTGCACGCTGGTGCCTGCAATATTTCGCAGGATGCGCGCAAAAAATTGGCTATCAAAGCTAACGATAATGGCGCCGCGTGCATTCACTTGCTGCAGCATCGAGATGATCCACTGGCCGTCGTGGCGGTAGGCTTCTATGGTGAGCTTGCCGGTGTCAGTGGCTTTGCGCAGCATGTCTATTTCTATGTGGTTGCGCAGCCGATCCGTTTGGCTGCGCTCGTCGGCGATACCTTGATCGCCCAGCTGAATAAGCTTGGCATCTATTGCCGCAGGGAAGCTGCGTTGCAGGTCGCGCTCCTGCTGCTTAAGCCGCTGTTGATCTCCGCGGATCAGTGCCTCGGCGATGGCGGGACTTGCCGCCTGGGCGCTAACCCGCTTGCCGATTGAGTCGACAACATCGATAACGACTTTGCGCTGGTGTTCGGCGATATTGCTGGTAACACCAATAACGTTTTGATTCAGGCTGCGCGGCAGCTCGATGGTTTGGATCCAGTAGAACGCGCCGATAATCAACGCGGCGCAGACAATACCGGAGGCGAGAATATCTCTGCGCGCAGGAGAAAGTGGAAATTTAACGGCCGCTTTGGCGCTACGCTTTTTTGTCATGGGCCTGGCTGATCTTCTGCAAAAGTTGGTTTAGAACTTTCATCATGGTAGTGCATTGGGCTGCTGTCTAGCGAAAGGCGGCACAAGCGGAGAATCTTTGCCCGCCTCAGCCGTTGTGATCGCGCTTTTGCTCGGCGTATCGCGCGGCGATAAGGTCGATCAATTGTTTCGCGAGTTGGCGCTTACCCATCTGCTCCAGTTTTTGTTGTCCGCTGGGGTCGATGATCGTCACGCTGTTCTCATCAGAATTAAAGCCGATACGTGTGTCCGAGACGTCATTGGCAATAATCATATCGAGGTTCTTTTTCTCGAGTTTGCCTTTAGCGTAGTGAATAACGTCTTGCGTTTCGGCAGCGAAGCCCACCGTGAAGGGCCGCTGAGCGTGGCTGGCTACAGCGCTAACGATATCTGGGTTGCGCACCAGCTCGATATGCATCGACGTGTTCTGCTTCTTTATTTTCTGCTCTTCGATGTGGGCCGGGCGGTAGTCTGCGACTGCGGCGCAGGCGATGAAAATATCGCAACTGCCCATATTTGCAATGCTCGCCTGATACATGTCGTCGGCGCTGATGACATCTACCCGTGTCACTCGCGGCGGGCAGGGCAGCTGGGTCGGGCCGCTAATTAAGGTGACGCGGGCACCGGCGTCGGCAGCCGCCTCGGCCAGTGCGTAGCCCATTTTGCCGGAGCTGTGGTTGCTGATATAGCGAACCGGATCAATCGCTTCGCGCGTGGGGCCGGCGGTAATGCTCAGGGAAATACCGTCCAGCGCGCGGCTGTTAAATAACCCGGCTGCCAGCTCTGCCAGTTGCTCGGCTTCGAGCATGCGGCCGGGGCCAATATCGCCGCAGGCCTGTTCTCCGGCTGCGGGGCCGAACAGGGCGACACCGCGTTGGCGCAGCGTGTCGGCGTTCGCCTGGGTTGCGGGGTCGCGCCACATCCCCTGGTTCATTGCCGGGGCCAGCGCGATGGGCGCGGGTGTTGCCAGGCACAGGGTGGTCAGTAAGTCGTCGCCGCGGCCGCTTGCCAGGCGCGCCATAAAGTCGGCGCTGGCCGGCGCGACGAGGATCAAGTCCGCCCAGCGCGCCAGTTCAATGTGGCCCATACCGGCTTCGGCTTCGGAGTCGAGCAGTGCCGTGTGCACTGGGTTGCCCGACAGCGCTTGAAGGGTGAGCGGGGTAATGAACTCCATTGCGGCGGCTGTCATTACCACTCGCACATCGGCGCCGTGATCTTTGAGGCGGCGCACTAGCTCGGCGCTTTTGTAGGCGGCGATGCCACCAGTGATGCCGAGAAGGATTTGTCGATTACTGAGCTGCTTCATGCCTGGGCTCGATATTGCCAATAAAGCCGCTATTATGAACTTTCAAGGCGATTGGCACTAGGCGGAGCGTCCATAAACATCGTTTTGCTTTGCAGCATCACCAAGGAGGGTGGTATGGCAATCTGTGATTGGCCCGCGGATGAACGGCCCCGTGAAAAACTGTTGCAGCGTGGCGCCCAGGCGCTGTCCGATGCCGAGTTGCTCGCCATTTTTCTGCGAACCGGCGTACGCGGCAAATCGGCGGTTGATCTCGCACGGGAGTTGTTGGCGGAGCACGAGGGGCTGGCGGCACTGATGTCGGCCTCCCAGCAGCGCTTCTGCCAGTCAAAGGGGCTGGGTGATGCCAAGTATGTTCAGCTGCAGGCTGTGATTGAGATGTCCCGCCGCTATTTAGCTGAGGCCCTCCAGCGCGAGCAGGTGTTCGCCAGCGCGGCAGCGACCAAACAGTATTTGTGCGCCCAGTTACGCGGCGAGCGGCGTGAGGTTTTTGCGGTGCTATATCTGGACAACCAGCATGCGCTGATTGCCTATGAGCCGCTGTTTTTTGGCACGATTGACGGCGCCGCTGTCTACCCGCGGGAGATTGCCCGTCGCGCTCTGGAGCTAAATGCCGCGGCGATAATCGTTGCCCACAACCACCCCAGTGGGGTCGCCGAGCCCAGCGACGCCGATGTGCGAATCACGGCCCGCATCCGCGAGGCTGTGCAGCTGTTGGATATTCGTTTGTTAGATCACTGCATTGTGGCCGGCCCCGAGGTGATTTCCCTGGCGGAGCGCGGCCTTTTGTAAAGCGCGCTAGCTCAGGGCCATCATCGACTTCACATCAAAGCTTTGCAGCTCGTCTTCGCGGCCATCGTGCAACTTGGCGACCCAATTGGGGTCTTGCAGCAGTGCCCGGCCAACCGCGATCAGGTCGAACTCGCCGTCGCTCATGCGCTGCTCGAGTTCGTCCATGCGCTGGTGCTGGTCGCGCTCAGATGACATCCCTTTGGCTAGTGTGTCGAGGAAGTCGCCCTCAAGGCCAACCGAGCCGACGCTGATAGTGGGTTTGCCGGTCAGCTTCTTCGCCCAGCCGGCAAAATTCAGTGACGACCCCTCAAACTCCGGTTCCCAAAAGCGGCGCTGTGAACAGTGGAAAATATCGGCCCCGGCGTCGCTGAGCGCCTCAAGCCAGGCGGCCATTTCCTCGGGGGTGTCGGCGAGTCGGGCCTGATAGTCCTGTTGCTTCCACTGGGAAATTCGCAGGATCAGCGCAAAGTCTTCACCCACCGCTGCCCGCGCCGCTTTGAGAATCTCCACCGCAAAGCGGCTGCGCTCTACCAGCGTCTTGCCGCCATATTTGTCGTCGCGCTGGTTGGTCGGCCCCCAGAAGAATTCATCAATCAGGTAGCCGTGGGCGCCGTGAAACTCGGCGGCGTCGCAGCCGATTTGCTTCGCGGCGAGGGCCGCTTGGGCAAAGGCATCAATGGTGTCGGCAATGTCGCTGTCGGACATGACGCGGCCCCGGGTTTTTCCGGGTGAGGGAATCCCTGACGGGCTCTCTAGTAGCGCGTCGTCAATGCGCTCGGCGCCGCCCGCGGCCCGCATCGCGCCCACGTGCCAAAGCTGGGGGGCAAAGTGGCCACCGGCATCGTGTACCGCTTCGACAACCTGCTGCCACGCGGCGAGCTCGGCTTCGCCGTGAAAACGGGGAACCTTGGCGTCGTTGAGCGCGCCGGGGCGGCCAATGCCTGTTCCCTCGGAGATGATCAGGCCGACGCCGCCTTCGGCGCGACGCTGGTAGTAGCCGCGCATGGCATCGGAGATAATACCGCCGGGCGAGTGCGAGCGCGTCATCGGTGCCATGGCCAGGCGATTGGGTAGCCGCAATGACTTGCAGGAGAAGGGGGTAAACAGAGCGTCGCGTGACATAACTGGGTGGCCTCCACGGGGCTGATTCTCAAAATGTGTGCGGGCGCGAATTTAGTCGCGCGCGATACAAATTTGAGCTTAACACGCAACTGGCAATGGCGATAGCGGCACATCTGCACCGCAATGCTGGTTTTTTCACCAGTTTCATTGATTAGGGGGGAGGCTTCTGGTATAAAGTCGCGCTCAATTTGGGTCTGACCGCTGCGCGGTGTCAAGCGAGCCTGATTCGGGCACTGGTTTTCCCGGTGCTGCGGCCCATATTTTTTAAAGCGAAAGTTTTGAAGCAGAATTCATCGGGCTTTTTTGCGTAAAAAGCTTAAAGAGGCGAAGGAAAATCATGTCCAGAGTATGTCAAGTTACTGGTAAGCGTCCGGTAACCGGTAACAATGTATCCCACGCAAAAAACCGCACCCGTCGTCGTTTTTTGCCAAACCTGCACAGCCACCGTTTCTGGGTTGAAGCAGAAAAACGTTTCGTAACCTTGCGCGTATCTGCCAAGGGCATGCGTATCATCGACAAAAAGGGCATCGATGCAGTTCTGGCTGATCTGCGCGCCCGTGGCGAAAAATACTAAGGAGAACCATCATGGCGAAGAAAGGCGCTAGCGATAAAATCCGTCTGGTCTCCAGCGCGGGCACTGGTCACTTCTACACGACCACTAAAAACAAGCGTAACACTCCGGACAAGTTCGAATTTAAAAAATACGACCCGGTTGTTCGCAAGCACGTGATCTACAAAGAAGCCAAAATCAAGTAAGGCCTCTTCGCGAGATTGCAAAAAGCCGCGCTGGTCGCGGCTTTTTTTATGCCTGACGTTTTTGCCTCAGACTTTTGCAATAATACTGGCTTTGGCCACACCCAGATTAGCAACACAAGGATGCTGAATGACGCCACTACACTTTGAAGAGCTGCTCAACCTGGACGGCAAAAGTGTGGTGCTCGTGCCCAGTGATGCCAGTGCCCGCCAGTTACGGGAGCGCATTGCGGTGGCGCGGGGCGAGCACGATCAGGCCTTTTTGGAAACCATGAGCGTTGTTCCTGTTGCGCAGTGGTTGGCTGAACTGTGGGACGAGAGCCTGCCCAGTCGCCAGGTGTTGCGGCCCATTCAGCTGTTGGCAATCGCGCAGAAGATCATCGAAAGCAGCGAGTTCTTCCCAGCCAACTGTCTCAATAGCCTCGCCATTGTTCGCCAGTTTGTCGATGCTTTCCAAATTCACGCCGCCTACTGCCTTGGCAGTAACCGTGAAGACTACCTGTTTTCCGCCGAGTACCAGGCTTTTTTCCATTGGCGCAGCGCCATGCAGGAGGCGCTGGACGAGCTGGACGCGATGAGTGCGGAGCAGTTACCAGCAGCGCTGAGTGCCGCGTTACCCGAGGGGCTATTGCAGTTGCCGGCGCGTTTAGTTCTCTCGCCCTTGCTGCATTTAACACCCGCCACGCACGCATTTGTCGAGCAGTGTCGCGCGCAGGGTGTGCAGTGTTTTCAGCTCTACGACACGCCGCCTGATGCAGTGCCGAGCTTGTGCGGCGCGACCCAGCTTGAGCAAGAGTGCGACGCCATTGCCAATTGGTTGGCCGGGCAGCTATCGCAGCAGCCCGAGGCGAATCTGGCGGTGTTGGTCGCCGACATGAATAATTACCGCGCCCCGCTTGAGCGCGCCCTGCAACGCCGGGTATTTCCGCAGTCGCTCTATGTCGAGGGCGAGGCGCAGGAAGCGCCCTGGGCCTTTGAGGGCAGCGAGAGCCTATATGCGTATCCACTCATTCGGGCGGCTTGGGATGTGATCTCTCTGCGTCAGGGCGCACTGCCCTTGGAGCAGCTGAGTCGCGTGTTGCGCAGCCGCTTTGTGGCGGACTGGCCAGCCATGCGCCAGCCGCGCGCGCAGTATGATCGTTTCTGTCGCGACCGCTTAGCGGTGCAATGTCAGCTTGGCGACATGCTGGCCTTGGCGCCGTACTTTGGCGAGGACGCCGGGGTCGATGTTTTGCAGGCCTTGCACTCTCACATTAGCGCGCAGCCGTCGCGGCAGCTGCCCTCGGCCTGGGTGCGCAGTTTCGACCAAATGCTGTTGGCGGCGGGGTGGCCGAATGCTGACAGCGATGACCCCGTGGTTGCAGACTGTCGCCGCGGTTTTAGCCAGGCCATGGATGTGTTTCGCGCCTTGGACCGCCAGTTGGGGGAGGTTGCTCATAGCGATGCCCTGCACTGGCTGCAGCATATTCTGACCACCAAGCGCTTCGCCGTCAGCCGGCGAAGCCCGGCCCGCATACGGGTCTTGCAGTACGAGGAGGCACTCGGCCTGCACTTCGACGGCGCCTGGATCGCTGGGCTCGATGATGCAGCCCTGCCGCGCCGCGCTGAACCGTCACCGTTTTTACCGCTGCACCTGCAGCGCCAGGCGCAGGTTGATGGCTGTGAGCCCGGTTTGTGTTTGCAGCGCGATCGCGCCCTGCTTGCAGAAATATTGCGCAGCGCCCCGGTGTTGATGTGCAGCTATGCAGGCGAAGACCCCAGCGGCACACCCCGGGCGCCCTGTAGTTTGCTGCCGGCGATGGCCGCGGCAGAGGCGGCCGATGGGGAGTTGCCGGTTCGCTGTCAGGGGCAGTTAACACATCCGCAGTCAGATGCGGTACGCCCGGTGGCCCCGGAGCAGCGGGCGCGGTTGCGCGGCGGCAGTGGTTTGTTTAAAGAATACGCTCAGAGCCCCTTTCTGGCCTTTTTAAAATACCGTTTGCGCCTCAAGGAATTTCCTCGGCCCGCGGAGGGGCTGGATCATCGCCTGCAGGGGATTTTGGTTCACGACAGTCTGGAAAAAGTGTGGCAGCGCTTGGGGGGCAAGGCCGCGCTGGACGCACTGGACTTTGCCGGGATAGAGCGGCTGGTGGCGCAGTGTGTGGACGAGGCCTTGCAGGGCTCGGAAATCAACCCGCAACGCTTTGGCGAGTCGCTGATGCAACTTGAAAAGACGCGCGTGGTGGCACTGATTAGCCATTGGCTGGAATACAAGGAGAAAGCGCGCCTGCAGGACTTTGAGGTCGTTGCCCTGGAAACAGCAATGGATACCCAGTTAATGGGAATTCCGCTAAAACTTCGCATCGACCGCATTGATCGCATCGGCGACAAGCGCCTTGTTATCGATTACAAAACCGGCAGCATCGATGGCAAGGCGCTCAATAGTGACTCGTTGACTGAGCCGCAACTGCCTATTTATGCGCTGGCCGCGAGCGAAGACAGCCCCGTCGATGGGGTGATGCTGGCCCAGCTGCGCAGCCCCGACGACTTGAAAGTGCATATGCGCAGCAACTGGGCCAACAGTGTTATTGCCAAAAAGGCCCACGGCAATGATGTCGAAAGCCCCGATAAGTGGCAGGCCGAACTTCGTGCCTGGGAGGGCGCCCTGCAAAGCATGGCGGAGGGCATTTTGGCGGGCAATATCGCCCACGACTACAGCACGCAATTGGATCGCAGCTTTAGTGCGTACCTGCTGCCGCTACTGCGCGATAGCGCCACTTCGGAGGACGAATAATGAGCGAACTACTCAGTCCTCCCGATCAATCCCAGCGCGAGCAGGCAGTTGATCCCGCTCGTTCGGTGCTGCTCAGTGCGCCCGCAGGCTCGGGAAAAACCGGCGTGCTGCTGTTGCGTTATCTGCGCTGCCTGCTCTGTGTGGAACGCCCAGAGCAAGTGGTGGCCATCACCTTCACCAATAAAGCGGCGGGCGAGATTAAAGAGCGGGTGATGGCGGCTTTGCAGTCGGCAGAGGCAATGCCGATCAACAGTGTGTTCGACCGCGATATTCGCGACGCCGTATTGGCGGTGCGTGAGCACCAGGCCCGCTTGGGCTGGAACCTGCTGGAAAATAGCGCCCGCCTGCGTATTGCCACCTTCGACAGCTTTTGTGGCAGCCTGGTGCGGCGCTTGCCACTGCTGTCAGGCTTGGGCGCCGCCGCCCCGGTTAGCGACAGCGAGGCGCTTTACCGCGAGGCAATTCTGGAGCTATTTCGTCAACTCGACGACCCACAGTGTCCGGCGCCGCTGCGCGAGGCGCTGGAGAGTTTGCTGCGCTACGGCAGCAATCGCATCGAAACCTTGCAACCGCTGCTGTCGGCCCTGTTGGCCAAGCGCGACCAATGGCAGGAAGATATCCTCAGCGCTGACCTCGATGTGATGGACGAGGCACTAACGGCATTGGTGAGCGAGGCGTTTGAGCGCCACTGGACGCCGCTTCAGCATTTTGGCATCGACGAGCTGTTTGCCGCCTACCGGGAGTCGTCCGGTAGCTGCGATGCACACAGTTGGGCGGCGCAGCTGCCCCAGCCGGAGGCGATTACCGTAACGGATCTGCCGGTGTTGGCGGAGATGGGCCGCAGTATTTGCAAAGGCAGCGGTGAGCTCTATAAGCCGGGATCGGTGCAGCACGCCAAATTTAAAAAGGGCCAGCCGGGAACCGAACAGGCAAAAGACTGGTTGACGCGCGCTCAGGAAAGCGAACCGGAGGCGCTGGCGGCGCACTGGCAGGCGCTGGCAACGCTGCCACCTGCTACCTTACCCGACGGTTCCCGCGAGCTGGTGGGGCATTTTTGCGTGGCGCTGCGCTACCTGCTGGCGCAGCTGCGGCTGGTGTTTGAACAGCGCGGCGGCGTCGACTTTGGTGAAATTGCCCTGCGCGCCATTCATGCCCTTCGCACCGGAAGTGCAGGGGAGGTCAGTGACGCCATGCTGGTCGAGGATCGCATTGAGCACATCCTTGTCGATGAAATGCAGGATACCTCGGTCAGTCAAATCGAACTGCTCAAGGCGCTGTGCCAGGACTGGGCACCGGATGACGGGCGCTCGGTATTCTTCTGCGGCGACTTACAGCAATCCATCTACGCCTTTCGGGGCAGCTTAGTCAGCCTGTTTGATGACCTGCGCCAGTCCGCCGGCTTTGCGGGAAAATCCCTCGACTTGCTGCAGCTGCGCGCTAACTTCCGATCATCGCCGACCCTGGTCAACTGGGTTAACAGCTGTTTTCGCGGCTTGTTTGCCGAGCGTGACAGTGCCTATGTAGAAGCGCTGCCACAGCGGCAAAATCTCGGACGACTGCAGGTTCACCCCATTGCGGTGGCTAAAGATGTCGATGCCAGCGCCAGTGCCGCCCGCCGCGAGGCAGAGGACGTGGTGGGAATTATCCAGTGTGTGCAGCGGGAAACGCCCGAGGCGAGTATCGCTATCCTGGTGCGCGGCCGCAGTCACTTACGGGAGATTACCCCAGCTCTCAAAGCCGCCAATATTGCCTTTTCTGGTCAGGATATCGACAGCCTGGCGCAATTGCCGGCGGTAATGGATCTGCTGTCTATGCTGCGGGCGCTGTGGCACGACGCCGATGAGGTTGCCTGGTCAGGCCTGTTGCGAGCGCCCTTCGTGGGCCTGAGCTGGGACGATCTATTGTGCCTGCGCGAAACCGAAATGCCTCTGCGCGACGCCCTCTACGCCAGTGCCGAGAACACCGCGCTCAGTGACGAGGGGCGGCGCGTTTGCACACGCCTCGTCGAGGCCCTGAATTGGCTGGACTCGCGGCCGGAGAGTCGCGACCTGCGCTGGGCACTGCGCAGCCTTTGGCACCGCTTGGGCGGACCGGCCTGTATTGCGCCGCACCAGCAAGCTGATATCGACCGTGTGCTTGCGGTGCTCGACGAGCACGCGCCCTCGGGTATTCTCGAAGACATCGCGGCCTTTGAATCGTCGCTGGCACGGTTGTTCGCCGCGCCGCCGAGCAGCCGCGTGGAGTTGATGACCATTCACAAATCCAAGGGTCTGGAGTTTGATGTGGTGATCCTGCCGGGCCTGGGCAATCGCGGCCGCAATGATGACCGGCCACTGTTGGCCTGGCAGCGCCTGCAACAGCACATGCTGTTTGCCCCCAAGCCGCAGCGCAGTGGCGGTGATGAGCAGCGGCTTTACGACTACCTGTGTGGCGTGCAGAAGCAGGCGCTTAGTGAAGAGTTGGATCGCCTGCTCTATGTGGCACTCACCCGCGCGAAGGTGGAACTGCACCTGTTTGGCGTGGCGAAAATGAACAGTAAAGACGACCTCAAGCCCGATGCGGCAAGTTTTCTGGCGCGGCTATGGCCGGTGGTGTCGGCTGACTTCGAAGCCGCCGAGCTGCTGCAGGACGGCGATGAAGCGTCGCCGCTGCGAGTGCCGCTGGCACCGAGGTTACGCGACTTTTCTGTGACACTGCAGCCGCCCTGGCAGGCGGAGGTGTACCCGGAGTCGCCGCTGCAACGGGTGCAGCGCCAGACCGAAAACGCGGTGCTTGAAGACAATATTGAAGAGCGCGCAGTCGGTATTGTGTTCCACGAATTAATGGAGCGGCTGGGGCGCCAGCAAACGAGCCGGGTGCTGATAGATGACCGCGCCAGATTGGTCGGCGCATTGCGACAGCGGTTGCGCCATCATTGCCACCCCGAGCCGGGCCTGGAAGACAGTCTGGCACGAGTGCTGCACTTACTCGACAACACACTGGCCTGTGAGCAGGGGCAGTGGATTCTGCAAAGTTACGACTGGCAGGCCAGTGAACAAACCATTCGTCGCTTGATGGCAGGACAGTGGCAAACACTCATTCTCGATCGCGCGTTTATCGACAATCGCGGCGAGCAACCGCGCTGTTGGATTATCGATTATAAAACGGCTGAGGCACGGGGCTCTCTGGAGACCTTTCTGGCGGCCCAGCGTGAGCGCTACAGCAATAAAATGCAGATATACCGAGAGGCCTTGCAGGCAACTGGGTTAGAATGTCCGATTTCGTCGGCGCTGTATTTTCCTGCTCATCAGCGCCTGCTTTGTTTGGATGGACAAGATGATTAAATTCTCTGGCTTGGGCAGCCTGGTGTTAACGGGCATTCTGGCAGCCAGTTTGTCGGCATGCAGCTCAATGGTAGACCGCCAGCAGGTGGAATTTGAGGGTGCCAGCCTTGCCGGCACGCCCGCCGTGGAGTCTCGGGGTGACGTTCGTTCCGCGCCGGCAGATGGCGGCGGCCTGACTACCGCGCAGGCGCGCAAAGCCCTGCTGGGTAAGTGGTATGGCATTGCCAATAGCAAAACCGGTATTCGCAAAGAGTGGTTAGTAGAGCGAGCCGAAGATGGCACCTACCGCACAGACTTTCGCAGCACGCACCCCGACGGTCGGGTAGAGAGCCAGGCCGAGGTGGGCTTTTGGGGCGTTTCGGGGGATGTGTACTTTCGTATTTTTCGCGGCTGGGTGATGGTTGACGGTATGAAGCTGGCCAATGCGAAGAACCCGTCGCACTACGACGCCTACCGCATCGATCACCTGAGTAGCGAATTGATGCGCTACCAACATGTGGACAACGGCCGCCGCTATATTATGAAGCGCATGCCGGAAAACTTCCGATTGCCGGTGGTGTTGGAACAGAAAAACACCGCGCCGCTGAAGTTCGAGTTTTAGCCAAACCGTCAGGCGATTGGCAGAGCGCGCTTTGGCAAGCTAAAATCGCCGACCTTAATTTAACCAACACGCGGAGCTGCGTAATGGGCAGAGCCTACCAAAACCGAAAAGAGTCTATGGCCAAGACGGCCGCCGCCAAAACCAAGGTCTACAGCAAGTATGGCCGCGAAATATACGTGGTGGCGAAGTCGGGAGGGGCAGACCCCGATGCCAACCTGGCTCTGCGCAGTTTGTTGGACCGCGCAAAGAAAGACCAAGTCCCCAGCCACGTTATCAAAAATGCCCTGGATAAAGCGCAGGGCGGTGCCGGCGAAGACTTCTCCCCTGCGCGCTACGAGGGCTTTGGCCCCGGTAACTGCATGGTGATTGTGGATTGTTTAACCGACAACCCAAACCGTACCTTTGGCGATGTGCGCCTGGCGTTTACCAAAACCAACTGCAAGATCGGTACTCAGGGCAGTGTCAGCCACATGTTTGACCACTCTGCGATCTTTGTTTTTGACGGTGACGACGAAGAGGCGGTGTTGGAGGCGCTAATGATGGCTGACGTGGACGTCAGCGATATTGAGTGCGAAGACGGCAAAATCAGTGTGTTTGCGCCGCATACGGAATTCTTTAAGACCAAACAGGCACTGCAAGAAACGTTTGAGGGCATCGATTTTGATGTCGAAGAAATTCAGTTTTTGCCCCAAACCACCGCGCCGATCAGCCAAGACGATATGCCCATGTTTGAAAAATTCATGGACATGCTCAACGAGCTGGACGATGTGCAAAATATCTACCACAGCGCCGAGCTGCCGGCTGACTAATCAGCCTGTAGGCGCAGTACCTGCACCTCGCTGCTAGTAATATCGGCGAGCGTGTAGGGTGCCAGGCTTTCCAGGAAGGCGCCCACGGCGTTGCCCAGCAGTCCTTGTAAGGCGCAGTTGCCCATAATCCTGCAGGGCTGCTCGGCACAGTTGATCGGCTGCAAAGTAGTTTCAAACTCTTTTACGATGTCCAGCAGCGCGATGTCCTCAGGGGCCTTAGCCAAACTCAGACCACCACCTTTCCCCCGCACAGATTCAACCTCACCCCTGCGCACCAGTTGCATGATGACCTTCGATACATGGTTCGGTGAAATGCTGTAAAAGTCGCAAATATCCTGAATCGTAACGCGCTGCCCCGGCGGCTGCCCCGCCAAAAATATCAGGCTGCGAAAGGCGTAGTCCGTATGTTTACTTAATTTCATCTATCAGCCCTTTACCTGACACTGAAGTCGTGGCTATTATAGCGCCTCAAAACATGCATTTATTATGCATCTTTAATCGGAGAGAGATAATGACAACATTATATGAGCGCATAGGTGGCGAAGCAGCGGTAGACAAGGCCGTGGATATTTTTTACGAAAAGGTGCTGGCAGATGAGCGCATCAATAGCTTCTTTGAAAATATTGATATGTTCGCCCAGGCCCGCAAGCAGAAAGCCTTCTTAACCATGGTGTTTGGTGGCCCCAATGATTACACCGGTGAGGACATGCGCAACGCACACGCCGGTATGGGCTTGAACGATGAGCACTTCAACGCCGTTGTTGAAGACTTGGCCGCCACGCTGTCAGAGCTGGGCGTGGGCGACGGTGATATTCAGGAAGTGGCCAATATTGCGGAAAGTGTGCGCGACGACGTACTGAACCGCTAATTAAAGCCGGGCCAGGGAAGAAAACACCACGCTTAGCAGTTCCGACTGTTTGCCCACGCCCAGCTTTTGGTAGCTGGATTTAATGTGGCTGCGCACGGTGCTTTCTTTCACCCCCAGTTGCTGGGCAATGGCTGCCGCTGAGCAGCCGTCTGCCAGGCCTTGAATAACGCTGGCCTCGCTAGCGGTAAGGCCGAATAGCTTGCGCAAGCCCTGGTGGCTCAATTGACTGCGCAAGGTGTTGGGTTTGAGCTGCAGCAGTGCGCCAAGCTCCTGGTAACCGGGCCGTATCGACGGAATCAGCCAGGGTTCCACACTCATTTGATAGCCATTGTCGCTGTCGCCAATTCGGGCAAAGCGGCGCGCTTGGCGTTGCTTATTGTCGGTAAACGCCATCAAGTCATTGAAAAGTTGCGCGGCGTGACGATCCAGCTGTGGGTGGTTGAAACGCAGTTGACGACCGCGATGCAGGGCAATGCCACGTTTCAGTAGCGCTTCTGCCATGCTGTTGTGAGACAGCAGTTCGCCCCTTGGGCTGAGCAAGAAGGCCGCGCTATCGACAATTCGTCCTACCGCCTCCAGGCCCATGCGGGTAATTTCGCCATCGATATTGCGCTTGTGAATGGCCAGCGCGTTCTGAATATGGGGGACAAAGGCATCCAGAGAGGTCAGCTCGTCGCGACTAAAGGGCTGGTGACTGTGGCTGCGTTGCAGGGTAACGCGAAACGCCCGCCCCTGACTTGGGTCTTCTATATAAGCGCCGCAAGCATGGCGAACATCGGCGGGGCGTGCATAGTCGGCGTAGAATTCAGACGCTAGCAAGGCTTTGTCCGACAGTTCCTGACTGCCGTGAAATTTTTTCGGCGGGCGTTTAATCAGCTCGGCCGACCAGACATCCCGCTTGAGGTAGTAATCGATATAGCTTTGCATATCGCTCTCGTCGATATGCCGGTTCAGCATAACGTCGCCGTTTTTTTCCTGCGTGTTTTCCAGCATTAAGGTGGTAGAGCGGGTGGGAATGTCCGATTCCAGCAGTGAGAAAAAGGCTAGCCAGCCGTCTGCCTGATCCGCGTGGCGATAGAGCTCTCCAATGAGCTGCGACAGTCTGTCGTTGTCCATGTATTTTTCATTGCGCCGGTGCATCCCTGGCAGTGAACAGCGACTCCTTTCGCCGTCCCCAATTTTGGGGAGGTAGAGCCTCGACTATATAGTTAGTCTTGGCGCTGGGCAAACCCGTCCCGCCACATTCACTGCTTGTTAGGTCGGCAGTGAGTGTCTGCGGCGAGAAGTGTGTCGCTTGCGAATGTCACAAGGACTTCGCCGTGGAACCGGGCCGGCCAGGAAGTTCGCCCATGGGAAGGGATGCCCACTTATTAGTTTTAACAGGCCCTAAGGCGGTGATTGCGGCTATATCGAGATGCTGCGCCCGCCATCAACGGCAATAATCTGGCCGTTGATATAGCTATCGCTTTGGAGCAAAAACCAGACTGTGCCGGCAATATCTGTGGCGCTCCCCCAACGCTGCAATGGCACGCGCTCACTCACATTTCGCTGTTCGATCTCACCAAAGGCATCGCTGGCTACCGGCGGCAATATTGCGCCGGGGGCAATGCCATTCACGCGCACGTCCGGTGCCAGCTCCACCGCCAGTGATCGCGTCATCATTGCCAAGCCAGCCTTAGCAATACTGTAGACCGGGTGGCCCTGCAGGGGTTTGTCGCCGTAGATATCGACAATATTCACAATGGCGCCGCGGTGCTTGCGCAGCGCCGGAACCAGCGCCTGGCTGAGAAAGAATGCGCCTTTGACATTGCTACCCAGCAGACTGTCCCAGTCGGCCTCGCTTACCTCGCCCAGCGCCGTCGGGTAAAACCCAGAAGCATTGTTGACTAAGGCATCCAGCCGCTGCCATTGCGCGAGGGCGTCGCTGGCCAGGCGCTCCACGTCGGCGATCTTTTCCAGATCGGCGTACAGCATAACGGCCGAGTCGCTTCGCTGCTGATTGAGTTCTTCGAGCAGGGCCGTGCCAGCGGGGCTTTCGCGGCGACAGTGAATAATCACGCGGTAGCCCTGCGCGTGCAGTTTGCGACAAATGGTTGCGCCTATGCGCTGACTGGCACCGGTAATCAGTGCGACGGGGGGCGGGTTCATAAGCTCTCCGGCGGGGTTGGCGCGGAATTATCGCAAGTCACGGCGCGCTTTATAAGGATTTTGTTGCGGAATCTCCACTGTGTATTTGCGCCGTGCGGATGTCGCGCTATGCTCAGCGTTTTCCCATTGCGAGTATTGATCATGTTTGAGTGGATCGCGAGCCCCGAGGCCTGGGTTGCCCTGGCATCACTCGTTGCACTGGAGATCGTGCTGGGTATCGACAATATTATTTTTATCTCGATCCTGGTGGGTCGACTGCCGGCGGCGCAGCGTGAGAAAGCGCGCCGCCTGGGCTTGGCTCTGGCAATGTTGGCGCGCTTGGGGCTGTTGTTTAGTTTGGTTTGGATTATGGGCCTGATTGAGCCCTTGTTTGTGGCGTTCGGGCAAGAGATATCGGGGCGCGATATCATTCTGGTGGTCGGCGGCTTATTTCTGCTGGCGAAGTCCACCCACGAGATTCATGCAAGTCTGGAGATTACCGACGAAACCAGCACGGCGCCGGTGTCGGCCAGTTTTGCGTCGGTGATGGTGCAGATCGCGATGCTGGATATGGTGTTCTCGCTGGACTCGGTGATCACCGCCGTGGGCCTGGTCGACCACATTTCCGTGATGGTGATCGCCATTGTGGTGTCGGTGGCGGTAATGCTGTTTGCGGCAAAACCCATCGGCAATTTTGTCGACAGTCACCCCACTATCAAAATGCTCGCCCTGTCATTTTTGCTGATGATTGGCCTGACGCTGATGGCCGAGGGCCTCGATGTTCACGTTCCCAAAGGCTATATCTATTTTGCGATGGCGTTTTCCTTTGCAGTGGAAATACTCAATATTCGCGTGCGCAAACGCAGCCAGATCGCCTTGAGCAAGCGCCTGAGCGAATAGCTGCCGGCGGGGCGGGCCTGCGACAATTGGTCGCATTTCGGCAAACCCTGTAGATAACTAGAATGTTCGCCTTTTTACGCACTTGGGGCGAACTATGTCATCTCGTTTACCTGCCGGCCTACTGACACTGCTGGCGGCGCTATCTAGTCAATGGGCGGCGGCGGAGCACAGCAAGCTCGAAACCGTATTGGTTACCGCCACTCGCGAGGCGCGTCAGCTACAGGATGTCGCCGCCAGCGTTGGTGTCCTTGGTCAAGACGAGTTGGAAGCGGTAAACCCCGGCCACTCGGCCGAGCTATTAAATCGCATTCCGGGTGTCAATATTGTTCAGCTGGGCTCCAGTGGCGAGGGCGCTGCGGCGGCGATCCGTCAGCCTGTGTCGTACGGCCCGGTTTACCTCTATTTGGAGAACGGCGTGCCCACTCGCAGCGCGGGCTTCTTCAATCACAATGCCCTGTATGAGGTGAACACCGCACTGGGTAACGGTGTGGAGGTGATCAAGGGGCCGGGGTCGGCGCTTTATGGCTCCGATGCAATAGGCGCCGTCATCAACAGCCTGGTGGGACAGCCGCCGTCGCAAGACCGGGCGAGTGTGAGTGTGGAGGCGGGCGAGCACGACTGGCTGCGCGCGCAGTTGCGCACGGCCAGTGTAGGCGACGAGAACAGCTACACCCTCAGCGCCTCGCTGAGCCACAACGGCGGCTGGCGCGACAACACCGATAGCGAGCGTCAGGAGTTGGTGGCGTCGTGGTATCGTCAGCTCGGCGAGCGTTGGACGGTGAACACCGTGGCCAGTGGCAGCGTGATCAATATGGCGACCGGCGGTTCGGGGCTGCGCTACGATGACTTTCGCAACGACCCGCAGCAGGCGGGAAACACCATCGGCTTTCGCGACGTAAAGGCCTTCCGTCTCTCCAGCGCTTTTGAAAAAACGACGCATAAGGGCCTGTTGAGCCTGACACCCTATCTGCGCAGCAACCAGTTGGACTATATCGCGACGTGGACGCTGAACACCGGTCGCGTGCAGCCACCACCGCCGTGGTGCCCCAGTTGCCCCGCGGCGCTGGATTCGCAGGACGCGCATATCAACCAGAGTGGCCACGACTCTCTCGGCCTGCTCGCCAAGTTTCGGCGCGACTTTGCCGAAAGCAGTTTCTACATTGCCGGGGTGGATATCGATGTCAGTCGCGGCGACACCCGCCAGGACTATATCGAGCGCAGCGACAACGATCCCGGTAATTACTGGCAGAGTTATCGTCGCGCCGGCAGGCTCTATGATTTTACGGTCGACTTCACCTCGGTATCGCCCTATGTGCATATAGAGCACCAGCTCTCTTCACGCCTGCGCGCCACGGCGGGGCTGCGTTACGACGCCATTCGCTATGACTACCGCGACCATTTATCCGGCCCGGACACGCCGCTTCATTTGCGCCCCCGTGACCAGGCCATCGACTTTGAACACCTGAGCCCGAAACTGGGGCTGATCTACGACATCAACGAGCGCCTAAACGCCTATCTGGCCTACCGCCATGCCTTTCGTATTCCCTCGGCCGGGCAGCTCTTTCGCAGCGGCAGTACGCAGGACTCAACCGCTCTGGAGCCGGTGAAAGCCGACAGTATTGAAGTGGGGCTGCGAGGGGAGTGGGGGCATCGCGGCAGCTTTGAAATCAGCCTTTACGATATGCGCAAGGAAGACGATATCCTCAGTATTCAAGACACCGGCACGGGCGCGCGACGCAATACCAACGCCGGTGAAACCCGCCACCGCGGTATTGAACTGGGTGTGGCTCAGCGCCTGGGCAGCAGCCTGGACGTGAGCGTGGCATACAGCCGCAACCAACATGAATATCGCGACTGGGTCGACCGCAGTGGCGACTTCAGCGGCAACGACATGCCCGATGCCCCGCGCAGCTTCGCCAATATCCGGCTCAACTATCACCCGCTGGCGCTCAAGGGCGGCTATCTGGAAGTGGAGTGGTCCCATCAGGGCCCGCACTGGTTGGATGAGGCCAACGGGGACGACGGCAATGCCAATGACCGCGACCGCTACAAGGGCCATGCGCTGTTAAATCTGCGCGCAGAATACCCGCTCAGTGACACCCTGAGCGTGTATGGCCGCGTGCTCAACGTCGACGACCGTCGCTACGCGGAAACCACCAGCAAGTGGGGGCCGAGCTATACACCTGGACGCCCCCGCACAGCGATACTCGGTGTGAAGGTGGACTGGTAATGGCGAGGACACGCACCGCGCTGGTCGGCCTGCTGCTGCGCTGGCACATGCGGCTGGGGGCGCTGGTCTCCGTCGGTATTATTGCCTGGGGGTTGAGTGGTCTCGCCCACCCCATTATTTCTCGCCTGCAGCCGGTGGCCGATCAACATCGCTACCCCCTGAATGCAATGTCGGGTAGCGAACTACTGAGTCCGGCCGAGGCCTTGCAGCGCGCCGGTATTGCCGCGCCCGTTACGGCGCTGCGACTGGTTGACTGGGGCCAGGGCGCGCAGTATCGCGTGGCCCTCGCGGGGCAGGTTTTGTGGCTCGACGCCCGCAGCGCCGAACTGCTGCCGCACGCCGAACAGGCCTATGCTACGCAGCTGGCACGGCACTTTAGCGGCGACCAGGCCAGCCCGGTGGCGAAGCTGACGGAGCAGCGGCAGTTCAGTGAAGACTATCTGTTTATCAATCGCTTGCTGCCGGTGCAGCGCGTTGCCTTTGCGCGCGATGACGTACTGCGGGTGTATGTCGACACTGCCAGCGGGCGTCTGGCCGCGATGGTCGATGCCAATAAGGCGGCGGGGTCGGCGCTGTTTCGCAATCTGCACAACTGGGTGTTTATCCCCAATGAGCAACTGCGACACGGGGCGATGCTGGTGTTTCTGTTCGGCGGTATTGTCGTCGGTGTAATGGGCGCTGGCCAATATGTTATGCAGGCGAGGTCCGGCCGCGGTTGGCGCAAGGGCAGCGCGGCGCGAACCTGGCATCGTCGCCTGGGCATCGTGGTGGCTTTAACAACGGTGACCTTCAGCGTCAGTGGCGCATGGCACCTGCTGCAAAAACACAATCCGGCGCCGAGCCGCGCAACGCCGAGCGTCGCCTTTTCACCCAGTGAATTGTCGCTGGACTGGGGCCCGCTGGGCGATGGCATCCGCCAGGCCGAATTGGTTGCGGTGCAGGGCCAGCCCTATTTTCGCGTATGGCAGTCCGGTGAACTCGGCTATGTGCATGCTGCCAGCAGTCAGATGCTAGCCGGTGGTGAAGCGCAGCACGCCCGAGAGCTTGCCCGCTATTATTCCGGCAATGCCGAATTGGGCGAGGCAGTGTGGATTACACGCTTTGAAGGCGAGTATGGCTTCATCAATAAGCGCCTGCCGGTAGTGGCTTTCGAGAATCTGCAAAATGGCGATCGCTATTATGTTGAGCCTCGCAGCGGCGTGTTGGCCGCCCATGTTCGCGATAGCGACCGGGCCGAAGGCTGGAGCTTTGCGTGGCTACATAAATGGCATTTTCTCGACGGCTTGGGGCGCGATGCACGCGATGCGGTGGCGGCGCTTTTCGCCTTGGGCATTGCCGCCAGTTTTGCGCTCGGCGTCTTCCTGTACTGCCGGCGACTGCGTCAGGGCAAGCCGGGCTGATGCTACCCGGCCGCCCGAGTGCGGCGCTATACTCACGCTTTTGTTTGTGAGGCCTACCCGTGACTCCGGCTATTGAACTCGCACGCAAGGCGGGTATTCGCCATTGCGTTCACGAATATCAACACGACCCCAGTGCCGCATCGTATGGCTTAGAAGCGGCGGACAAGCTGGGTTTACCGCCCGAGCGGGTGTTTAAAACGCTGGTGGCCGCGCTCGCCACCGGCGAATTGGTGGTCGCCGTGGTGCCTGTTGCCGCCATGTTGAACATGAAAAAACTGGCCAAGGCAGCCGGGGCTAAAAAGGCGGCGATGGCGGAGGCGAAAGCGGTGGAGCGCAGTTCCGGTTACGTACTCGGTGGGGTAAGCCCGCTGGGGCAGAAAAAAGCGCTGCGCAGTTTTGTCGACGAGTCTGCCGCAGATTTACCGTCCATATACATCAGTGCCGGGCGTCGGGGGTTAGAAATCGAGTTGGCCGCCGACGACCTGCTGTCACTCTGCCGAGGGTGTTACGCGCCCCTCTGCTGAGGCCGGCGGCGCAAGGCAAAAGCGCGTTACCAAATTCTGAATTAACGCCACGGTGGGCTGTATCTGGTCGTGAGCAATAAATTCATCGGGCTGGTGGGCCTGGTCGATAGAGCCGGGCCCCATGACGATGGTTTGCAAACCCAGCTGCTGGAAGAACGGCGCTTCAGTTGCGAAGTTGACCACATCGGCGCTCTGCCCCGTGAGTTGTTCCGCAACCTTCACCAGCTCCGAGTCCGCAGGCTGTTCAAAGGCATCTACTCCGCCGATCAGTGAGCGCAAACCAATATTGATTTTGCGGCGCTCTGCAATGGGACTGAGGTGTTGCTGAATGCGTTGGCGAACCTCGTCGGTATCCATGCCGGGAATTGCGCGAATATCAAAATGCAGCTCGCATTGCCCGCAAATACGGTTGGGGTTGTCGCCGCCGTGAATGCAGCCCAGGTTCATGGTGGGTGTGGGTACCGCGAAGCCGGGGTGGTGGTATTTCTCTTGCAGCTCGCCGCGCAGGTTTAGCAGTTCGCCAATCACTTCGTGCATGGCCTCCAGGGCGCTGTTGCCCAATAGCGGGTTCGAGCTATGGCCGCTGCGCCCGGTAATGGTAATGCCTTCCATTAATATGCCTTTGTGCGCGCGTATCGGTTTTAGCCCGGTAGGCTCGCCCACTACCGCGTAGCGCGCCCCCGAGATATCGCTCTGCACCAGCGCGCGGGCACCGTCCATGCTGCTTTCCTCATCGGCGGTTGCCAGAATAATCAGCGGCGCTTTGAAGTCGTGGCTCAGCAAGCTACTTACGGCCTCAATCACCAGGGCAAAGAAGCCCTTCATATCGGCGGTGCCCAAACCGTAAAAACGGTTGTCGCGATCGCTCAGTGCAAACGGGTCGGACTGCCAGCGCGCATCGTCATAGGGCACGGTGTCACTGTGCCCGGCCAGCACTAAACCGCCGCTGCCGCTGCCGTAGCTGGCGATCAGATTGGCTTTGCCCGGTGTGGCCAGCGGCATAACGCGCACCTCGAAACCGAGGGGGCGCAACCAGTTGGCCAGCTGCTCGATCACAGCTTGATTGCCCATATCCCACTTGTCGCTTGTGGCGCTGATCGACGGCAGCGCGATCAGCTCGCGAAGCATATTTACCAATGGCGGGTGTTTCATGGTGTGGTTTGCACTCAACGGCAGTAAAGCCACCATTGTAGGCAGGAAAATGGGCAGCGAATAGGGTGTGAGGGGGGAATCGGTCCAGCCACCACTGCCCAGCGCTATGGCCTCGGCAGTGGCGGCGAAGCGCTGGCTTAACCCAGCGTGGCTTTGAAAATGAAGAAGAAAATAATGGCCAGGCCGGCACCCGCGGGCAGGGTCACGATCCACGACATAAAGATGTTGCGGATCACGCGCAGATTCAGCGCCGCAATACCGCGTGCCAAGCCTACGCCCAACACGGCACCCACCAGTGTGTGAGTGGTTGAGATGGGCAGGCCGGTGGCCGATGCCAGCACAACGGTTGAGGCTGCACCCAGCTCGGCCGCAAAGCCGCGGCTCGGGGTCAGCTCGGTGATCTTGGTACCAACGGTGGCGATAACCTTAAAGCCGTAAGTCGCCAGACCGAACACAATACCGCCAGCACCCAGCAGCAATACCCACCAGGGCAGGGCTGCTTTTGCGGCGATTTCGCCGCCGGACTGAATAACGCTAACCACCGCTGCGACCGGCCCGATGGCATTGGCCACATCGTTGGAGCCGTGGGCAAAGGCCATGGCGCAGGCAGTGAATACCATGAGTACCGCAAAGACGCGCTCGACGCTGGCAAAGCGCGAATGGCCAGTCGGGTCGGGCTCGTCCTTAATGCGGCGCAGGAACAGGTTGCCGATAAAGGTAATGATCAGGCCCGCTACGGCGGCGTACATCAGGCTTTGGCCAAAGGTCAGGCCCAAACCAATATGCTTGAGGCCTTTCACCATGGTGACCATGGAGATCATGAAGCCGACCAAGAACAGGTAGTAAGGGATGTAGCGTTTCGCTGCTTCGAACGGCTTTTCGGCGCGCAAGATCAGGCTTTGCGCGCTGATAAACAGCCCGAAGGAAATCGTCCCCGCGAGCACCGGAGAGACCACCCAGCTGGCGACAATTTGTCCGACTTTGCCCCAGGCGACGGCGTCGACATCAATACCCACGGCGGCAAAACCGACCAGTGCGCCAACAATGGAGTGGGTGGTGGAAACCGGCCAGCCCATCAGGCTGGCAACCAGCAGCCAGGTGCCAGCGGCAAGTAGCGCCGATAACATGCCGTAGACGAGTAATTCGGGACTGTCGGCAACATAGGCGGGGTCGAGTATGCCCTTGCGAATAGTCTGGGTGACTTCGCCACCGGCCAGGTAGGCACCGCAGAATTCAAACAGCATGGCGATAAGAATCGCCTGTTTAATGGTCAGCGCCTTGGCGCCAACCGAGGTACCCATCGCGTTGGCCACGTCGTTGGCACCAACGCCCCAGGCCATGAAAAATCCAAAGAGGCAGGCGAGAATCAGCAGCAGTTGCCCGTGTTCAGCAATGATAGACATGAGTCTTCCTTAAATACGTGTGAAACCCTTGCTTAGCGGGCAATAATAATTTGCAGGCGTGAGCCGACTTTTTGTGACTTGTCCGACAGCTCGCCGATCAACTCAATAATTTTGTAGAGGAACATGGCGTCCACCGGCGGCAGGTCGCGCTCAATGCCGTAAAGTTCGGCGCGAATCGTTACCTGCAATTGGTCGGCTTCATACTCGAGGCGATCGAGCTCTTCGATCATTTTCTCAACCAGCTTTACTTCGTGGCCGCGAAAGCCCGTTTCCAGCAGTTCGTCCAGCTCTTCGATGGCCTTCTTGGCCTGCGACGATGTGGCAATAGCCAGGTCGACGTAGCTGCGCATATCGTCGACAAGTGATGCAGGAATCTCCATGCGGCGACCGAGCATCAGGCCTGCGATATCTTTGGCGCAGTTGGCAATGCGGTCTTGCATGCTGATTAATTCGAGAAGGTCGGAGCGGGGAACGGGGAGGAAAAGATTACTGGGGAGGTTGAGGCGGATTTGCTTCTTGATCAGGTCTGCCTCGTGCTCCAGCTTAACAATTTGCTGCTGAGCGGTTTCGGCGCCTTGCCAGTCTTTGTCGATAACCGCATTAATAAATGGCTGCAAGGCTATCGCACAGGCCTCGGCTTTCTTAATATGCTCCTGTATGGGTTCAAAGGGTGACTTACCAAACAGGTTGTTTAGCTTATTTAAGGGCACGTTAAGGCTCCTTTGCGCACATGAGTAGTTGAGTGGCGGCGATTATACGGACGCAGTGTCGCCCCCTCCAGTTTTTTGCACGGTCGCCTCTCGCTGGCTGAGCGGCTTGCCGTACTATAAATACAAAATATGACAATTCGGAGCTTCAATGCCCAACTCGCTGAAAACACAGGGCCCCCTCGATACCGCAGTGCTACTCCGGCAGCTGGTTGACGACGGCCTGCTTGAGCCAGTTGCTGCCAAGCGCGCCGGTGTTAATCCACCGCGCAAAGGCGAGCGCCTCCAGCACCCGCTCAATTACCTGGCCAGCCAGCAACTTGCCGATGCGCGGCGCAGCGGGGCGACCCTCAGTATAGACACTCTATTGCAGTGGCTGAGCGATCGCTGCGGGCTGGGCTTTCAGCGCATTGATCCTCTAAAAATTGATGTGCCCTCGGTCACCGAGGTTATGTCCTTTGCCTTCGCTCAGCGCCATCGCATTCTGGCGGTGGCGTCCACGCCGGCCGAGGTGGTGATCGCCTGCGCCGAACCCTTCGTTGATGGCTGGGTGAGTGATTTGCAGCAGGTATTGAATCGCCCTATTCGCCGGGTGATCGCCGACGCCGATGCCATCGACCGCTATACCGTGGAGTTCTACAGCCTGGCGCGCTCGGTGCGCGGCGCCAGCACCGGGGAGCGCAGCAGCACGACCAACCTGGAACAGCTGCTCGAAATCAGCAAACAAAAAGACCTGGATGCCAACGATAGCCACGTGGTGAATATTGTCGACTGGCTGCTGCAATACGCCTACGACCAGCGCGCCAGCGATATTCATATCGAGCCCCGCCGCGACCAGGGCAATGTGCGCTTTCGCATCGACGGCGTGTTGTGCACGGTATACCAGTTGCCCGCAACCGTGCTCACGGCGGTGGTCAGCCGCCTCAAGATTCTCGGCCGTATGGATGTGGCAGAAAAACGCCGCCCTCAGGATGGCCGCCTGAAAACCAAAAACCCCGCCGGGCAGGAAATAGAGCTGCGGCTGTCCACTCTGCCGACCGCTTTCGGCGAGAAGATGGTCATGCGTATCTTCGACCCCGAGGTCTTGCTGCGCAGCTTTGACGAACTCGGCCTGCGCGGCGACGACCTGCAGCGCTGGCAGTCGATGATCGGCGCGCCCCACGGCATAGTGTTGGTCACCGGCCCCACCGGCTCAGGTAAAACCACCACGCTCTATTCCAGCTTGCGCAAGATCGCCAGCCCCGAGGTAAATGTTTGCACCATTGAAGACCCGATCGAGATGGTCGAAGAGGCCTTCAATCAGATGCAGGTGCAGCACAATATCGGCCTGGACTTTGCCGGGGGCGTGCGCGCGCTGCTGCGCCAGGACCCGGACATTATTATGATCGGCGAGATCCGCGACCTGGAAACCGCCGAAATGGCCATTCAAGCGGCGCTTACCGGTCATTTGGTGATCTCTACCCTACACACCAACGACGCGCCCTCTGCGGTTACCCGCTTGCTGGAGCTGGGCGTGCCCGCCTACCTGATTCGCGCCACCGTGCTCGGGGTGATGGCGCAGCGTTTGGTGCGCACTCTGTGCCCGCACTGCAAAACCGCCGTCGACAGCAGTGAAGCCGACCCTGCCGGCAGTGAATGGGCCGCCTTGGCCGCGCCCTGGAAACTGTCACCGCCTGCGCGCTACTTTGCCGCCACTGGCTGCCTGGAGTGTCGCAACACCGGCTACTACGGCCGTCAGGGCATTTATGAAATTCTCACCCTCGAAGGCGAGCTGCAGGCGGCGATTCAAGACGATGTGGCACTGGACCAGATGCGCCTGTTGGCGATGAAAAAAGGTATGAAAACACTGCGCCTCAGTGGCGCGAGAAAGGTGGCCGCTGGCGAGACCACCATTGCAGAAATTATGCGCGTGGCGCCGCCGGTGCAGTCGCACTAGGGTGCGCACCGAATCCATAACCGCCCGCCTGATGGGGATGATGTATGAGCACAGCATTAAACGTGCAAACCGATGAGTTACCTGCGCTACTTGCCGAGGGTTTAGATGCCCGTTGGCAGAGTTTTCTTCAGCGCTGCAGCGAGCCGCAGGCCCAGTGGTATCAGGAATTTGCCCAGTCGGAGGCGCGCCCCAAACTGCTGCTGGCGATCGCGGCCAGCCCGATTTTTCTCGACTACTGCCAGCGTTTTCCACAGGCGCTGATCGACCTGCAACAGCAGGGGCTATTGGATGCACCGCTGTCCGCCGGCGAGTTAACTGAGCAACTGGCGGCCGAGTGCGACGCCTGCAGCAATGCCGACGAGCTGGCCAAAACCCTGCGTCAGTTTCGCTACCGCCACTGGTTAAGATTGGTGTGGCGCGATCTGAACCGCCTTTGCGATATGGTCGCCACCACTGCCGAACTCTCGGCTCTGGCCGATGTATGCGTGCAGCAAGCGCTGGCTTTTTTGCACCGCGAGTTGTGCCGGGAATGGGGTGAGCCGCAGTCTGCCGACGGCCGCCCACAGCAGCTCAGTGTTATTGCCATGGGCAAGCTGGGCGCCGGTGAACTGAACCTCTCGTCAGACATCGACCTGATCTTCAGCTATCCCGAAGCGGGCAGCACAGTGGGTGGCCCGCGCAGCGTCGACAATCAGGAATTCTTTATTCGCCTTGGGCAGCGTTTGATCAAGGCCTTGGATGCGCGCACCGCCGACGGCTTTGTGTTTCGCGTGGATATGCGGCTGCGACCCTATGGCCAGAGCGGGCCGCTGGTGGTCAGCTTCGACGCCATGGAAGAGTACTACCAAGACCAGGGGCGGGACTGGGAGCGCTACGCGCTGATCAAGGCGCGCTGCATTGCCGGTGACGAAGCGGCAAATCAACGCCTGATGGCCAGCCTGCGGCCGTTTACCTACCGCCGCTATCTGGACTTTTCCGCTATTGAGTCGCTGCGCGATATGAAGGCGATGATCCAGCGCGAGGTCGCGCGCCGCAGCCTGCACAACAACATCAAACTCGGCGCGGGCGGCATCCGCGAAATTGAATTTATCGCCCAGTGTTTCCAGTTGATTCGCGGCGGTCAGGAAATCAGCCTGCAGCAGCGCCCACTGCGGATTATTCTCGATGAGTTGCGCGACATGGAGCTGTTGCCCGCCCCGGTGGTGGACGAGCTGCAGGCGGCCAATGTCTTCCTGCGCAACGCCGAGCATGCCATTCAGGCCTGGCGCGACGAGCAGACTCAGCAGCTGCCCGATGCACCGGCGCCTCAGGCGGCGTTGGCGCTGAGTATGGGCTTTGACAGCTGGGAGGCCTTCACGGCGGCACTGGCCGAACACCGCCAGCGTGTCGATGAGCACTTTGCCAATATTATTGCCGCGCCAGAAGAGGAGGGCAGCACCGATCGCGCAGCGATTCAGCGCTGGGAAGTGCTGCTGAACGACCCCGATGCCGACTCACTGACCGAAGAGTTGCAAGCGGCGGGCTACAACGATGCCGCCGAAGTCGCGCGGCGCTTGCTGGCGCTATTAACCGGGGCCGGCGTGCAGCGCATGCAGGGCAGTGCGCGGGAGCGCCTGGACGATTTCCTGCCGCTGCTGCTGGAGCAGGTTCAGGAGGCGGAAGACAGCGGTCGCGCCTTCCTGCGGTTGATCCCGTTGATCGAAGCCGTGCTGCGCCGCACCGCGTATCTGGTGTTGTTAATGGAAAACCCCGCCGCGCTGGGGCGCTTGGTCAGGTTGTGCGATGCCAGCCCCTGGGTGTCGCGGCAGTTGGCGGCGCACCCGGTGTTGCTGGATGAATTGCTTGACGCCAGCAGCCTGTACTCAGTGCCCGACAAAGACGGTCTGCGCAGCGAGTTGCGCCAGCGCCTGCTGCGCATTCCCGAGGACGACCTGGAAGCGCAAATGGAAGCGCTGCGCTACTTCCGCCTGGCCCATGTTCTCAGGGTGGCGGCCTCGGAAATTACCGGCAGCCTGCCGCTGATGAAGGTCAGCGACTACCTGACGTTTATCGCCGAAACGGTAATGGAATTTGTCGTGGATATCGCCTGGCAGAATCTGGTGGAGAAACACGGCACCCCCTGTGGCGACGACCCGCGCCGCCATTTTGTGATTCTTGCCTACGGCAAGATGGGCGGTATCGAGCTGGGCTATGGCTCAGACCTGGATTTGGTATTCGTGCACGACGTACCCGCCGGCGTGGTCAGCGATGGCGAGCGCCCGCTGGATGGCACCATGTTCTATACCCGCCTGGGGCAGCGCATCATTCATATTCTTACCGCGCAAACCCGTCTCGGTCAGCTCTACGAAGTGGATATGCGCCTGCGGCCGTCGGGTAACTCGGGGCTGTTGGTAAGCTCGTTCTCGGCCTTTCGCGACTACCAGCGCGGTCAGGCCTGGACCTGGGAGCATCAGGCATTGGTGCGGGCGAGGGTGGTGGCCGGTGACCCGGTACTGGCCGAAAAATTTACCGAGCTGCGCGCCGATGTGTTGGGCAGCGAGCGCGATCTTGCCAAGCTGCGCGAAGACGTACTGAGTATGCGCGACAAGATGCGCCAGCACTTGTTGCCGTCAGGCGGTGAAAAAAACCACGAATTTGATATCAAACAAGGCCTTGGAGGTATCGTTGATATAGAATTTATGGTGCAATATGCCGTTTTAGCTTGGTCGCATCAGCACCCGCCACTGCACTACCACACCGACAATATTCGGATCCTGGAGTCCCTTCAACAAGAAGGTTTGATTCCCGAGGCTGATGCCCGGGCCTTGATCGAGGCCTATATCGCGTTTCGCAGCCAGTCGCACCGGGCCAGCTTGCAGGAACAAAAGGGACAACTCAGTGGTGAGGCCCTCGCAGAGGAACGCGGCGCCGTGCGTCGAATCTGGCAACAGATATTCGACGAGCAATAACCGCATAACAGTAATTTTCAGGAGTAAACGACAATGTCCATGGCCGATCGCGATGGTCTAATCTGGTTCGACGGTGAAATGGTGCCCTGGCGCGATGCCCGTGTACACGTACTCACCCACACGCTGCACTATGGCATGGGCGTATTTGAAGGCGTGCGCGCCTATCACGCTGGCGATCGTGGAACCTGCATCTTCCGCTTGAACGAGCACACCGACCGCCTGTTCCGCTCAGCCCATATCATGAATATGAGCATGCCCTTCGACAAAGACGTGATCAACGAAGCGCAGCGCCAAGTGGTCCGCGAAAACAATCTCGACGAAGCCTACCTGCGCCCGATGGTATTCCTCGGCTCGGAAGGCATGGGATTGCGCGCTGACAACCTGCGCACTCACGTTATTGTTGCTGCCTGGGATTGGCCCAGCTACATGAGCCCGGAAGCGCGTGACAAGGGGATTAAGGTGCGTTGCAGCTCTTACACCCGCCACCACGTCAACATTTCCATGTGTAAGGCGAAGGCCAATGGCCACTACATCAACTCGATGCTGGCGCTGCGCGAAGCGCTGGACAGCGGTTGTGAAGAGGCCTTGTTGCTGGACAACGAAGGCTACGTGGCCGAAGGCAGTGGTGAGAACATTTTCATCGTTCGCGATGGCAAACTCTACACGCCCGAGCTGACCAGTTGCTTGGACGGCATCACCCGCAACACCATCTTTGCCTTCTGCAAAGAGCTGGGTCTGGAAGTGGAAGAAAAGCGCATCACACGCGATGAAGTGTATGTTGCCGACGAAGCCTTCTTCACCGGTACCGCAGCGGAAGTTCTGCCTATTCGCGAGCTGGATGGCCGTCAAATCGGCAGTGGTGTACGCGGCCCGATCACCACCGAGCTGCAAAGCCGCTACTTTGACCAGGTCAAAGGTCGTCGCGAGCAATTCCCTGAGTGGTTAAGCCCCGTCGCTTAAGCCCCTGTGCGTGAGCTGCCCGGTCGGCTCACGCATTGCTTCTCCCCTTATTAGCTTTCCCCCTGCGGTGCCTGATAGCGGCATTCCCCGCGAATCTTCAATGCATTGAGCACTGCGTATTGTTCCAGCGTGATATAGCCGTAGGGGCAATAGGCCTGCAGGCGACTGTCGTTGCGCAGCATACGTTGCGCCTGTTTCAGCAGCTCGTCGTCACTGGGTGGGCGTTTTTGTGGGCGATTCGGGTCCACCGTGTGGCGAATCGGTTTCACCGGCGGGAGGGCGATTCGCAGTTGGTATTCAAACAGTTTCAGGTCGCCACCGCGATTCAGCGGCGTGAATAATCCCCTGTCCTGCGGTGGGCTGGGCTGGCTGCTGCAAGCGGCGGTCAGGGCGCAGGCGATAAAAGCGCTGTAAATGGCACGCATCTTTATGGTTTTCCTGGCATTTTTGCGGGGCCTGGCAGTGTAACATGACAAACTGGTAATCCCTCTAGTGGGCCGCGAGACGGGCCGTCGGTGGATTTATCCACAAGCGATGGTTAGAATCCGTTCACTTACGAGGCGTCATGCCCCGCGATAGCTGCGGCGGCCCAAGGCCCGCACGCGAGCCGCCAGTGTGAATAGCGGTCGCGGCGATAAGAGGCCGGGCACGTCAGAAACAATCCTAACAAACAGCGATAACGGCTATGTCATCAGACCCAACCGCGCTTGCCCAGTCCGCCACCGCGGCGACCGGGTCGGCCCAAGTTATTCCCATTGAAGAGGCGCGTCCGCAGCGTCGCCTTCATATCTGTCTGCTCGGTTATCGCAGTGCGCCCTTTGGTGGCGGTCAGGGTATTTACCTCAAGTACCTCAGCAAGGCTCTGGTGGATGCCGGTCACGAGGTCGATGTGATCTCGGGGCAGCCCTATCCCCATCTCGACCCGCGGGTGAAGCTGATCAAAATGCCGGGCATGAACCTGTTTGAAACCGGCCTCGGTTCGCTGCGCCCCCATCACCTTAGCTCGCTCACCAATATCATCGAGTGGAGCAGTAAGCTGACCGGCGGTTTTGCCGAGCCCTACTGCTTTGGCCGCCGCGTGGTGAAATACCTCAAGCGACACGGTCGCCACTACGACATTATTCACGACAACCAAAGCCTCAGCTTTGGCATGCTCAAACTGCAAAAGCTCGGCTTTCCGCTGGTTACGACCATTCATCACCCCATTACCAGCGACCTGGATATTGCCCTGAAGGCTGCCAATTCCCTGGTTGACCGGGTGCTGATACGGCGCTGGCACAGTTTCATTCAAATGCAGCGCCAGGTTGCGCCGCAGTTGCACCATGTGGTCACCGTTTCTGAGCGCTCCCGCGAAGACATCGCCGCCGCCTTTGGGATGCAGCCCGCCGCGATCCAGCTGGTGCACTGTGGTATCGACACCGACGAATTCCGCCCGCTGCCCAGCGTGAAAAAAATACCGCGCCGCTTAATGGCAACCGTGTCGGCCGATGCGCCATTGAAGGGCATGAGCTACCTGTTTGAAGCCGTGGCAAAACTGCTGCCGCGCTACCCCGACCTGCAGCTGTTAATGGTGGGTAAAATTCGCGAGGGTGGCGAGGCCGAAGCGCTGATCGAAAAGCTTGGCCTGCACAATCACATTGCCACCGCCTCGGGCATCAGCACCGAGCAATTGGTGCGCTATTACAATGAAGCCGAAGTCGCCGTCGTGCCTTCGGTTTACGAAGGCTTTGGCCTGCCCGCCGGCGAAGCCATGGCTTGCGGTACGGCGCTGGTATCCACCACCGGCGGTGCGCTGCCAGAAGTCACCGGCGACGCGGCCCTGCAAGTGCCGGTGCGCGACGCCCAGGCTTTGGCCGATGGCATCGATGCGCTGCTCAGCAACGCCGAGCAACGGCGCGCTCTGGAAGTGGCTGGCCGCGAGCGCATGGAAGAATTGTTCTGCTGGAGCCGCGCCGCCCAGCAGATGCTGGACTATTACGAACAGGTATTACGCAGTGAAAACGGTTGATTTTAAACACTTTGCACTCCAGCCCGGCGACCGCCTGCTGGACCTGGGTTGCGGCGAAGGCCGCCACGTTATCTCTGCTTATGTGGAAGGTGAAGTCACCGCGGTAGGCGTCGACCTGTGCCTGAAAGACCTGCAAACCGCCCAGCAGCGCGCCGCTGATTTTGTTGACGGCAGCGATGACAAACGCGCCTTTGGCCTCGCCAATGCCGATGCCATGAACCTGCCCTTTGCCGACAACAGCTTCGACAAAATCATCTGCTCAGAAGTATTGGAGCACATCCCCGACTATCAGGCCGTGCTCAAAGAGATCGAGCGCATCCTTAAACCTGGCGGCTTGTTTTGCGCCAGCGTGCCGCGCGCCTGGCCAGAAAAAATCTGCTGGGCATTGAGCGATGCCTACCACCAAGTGGAAGGCGGTCACCTGCGTATTTTCAAAGCCAGCGAGCTGCGCAAGCAGATCCAAGGTCTGGGTTTCCGCTTCTACCGTCGGCATTGGGCACACGCCTTGCATTCCCCCTATTGGTGGCTGAAATGCGCCTTCTGGGAGCAGGACAACAACCCGCTGGTAAAGAGCTACCACAAACTGCTGGTCTGGGACCTGATGGATCGGCCGTGGATCACCCGCACCGTCGAGCGTGGCCTCAACCCGGTAATGGGCAAATCAGTGGTCATGTATTTTGAAAAAGGACAGGCAGCATGAGCGGACTGTTTCTCAGCAAGGGGTTGTACCCGGAAGACTTCTTCCGCGCCACCATTGAGTTCCTGAAGCGCGAGCAACAGGCCGACGGCAGCATCCCCTGGTTTGAGGGCGGTCACGCCGACCCCTGGGACCACGTCGAGTCCGCAATGGGGCTGAGTATTGGCGGCGAATATGACGCCGCCGAGCGCGCCTACTTCTGGCTGCGCGACAGCCAGCTTGCCGACGGCAGCTGGTGGGCCGCCTATCGCAACGGCGAAGTGGACAACCGCGAACGCCGCGAAACCAACTTCGTCGCCTATATTGCCACTGGCGTTTGGCACCACTACCTCATTAGCCAGCGCCGCGAGTTCCTGCAAGCCATGTGGCCCTGCGTGCAGCGCGCCATCAATTTTGTGGTGGGCCAGCAAAGCCCCCACGGCGACATTAACTGGGCGGTCGATGCCGATGGCCAGTCGATGGAAGACGCGCTGGTCACCGGCTGCGCCTCCATCTACAAAAGCCTGGAATGTGCCTGGAATATCTCGGTTGTACTCGGCGAGCCCCGCGACGAATGGCGCGCCGCCCGCGCCGCTCTCGGCGACGCCATGCGCAACAAGCCCGAGCGCTTTGACCGCACCTGGGAAAGCAAGGCCCGCTACTCCATGGACTGGTTCTACCCCGTCCTTACCGGCGTAGTGCCGCCCGCCAAAGGCAGCGCCCACCTGCAAAAGCGCTGGGGCGAATTCGTTGAAGACGGCCTCGGTTGCCGTTGCGTGTCCGACGAGCCGTGGGTTACCGTTGCGGAATCCTGCGAGCTGACCATGGCCCTGCTCGCCGCCGGCGATCACGCGCGCGCGGTGAACGTTTATAGCTGGCTACACCAATGGCGTGACGGCAACGGCGAATACTGGACCGGCTACCAAATGGTCGAAGACCTGCTGTGGCCCGATGAGCGCCCCACCTGGACCGCCGCCGCCATCCTGCTTGCCGCCGATGCGCTCACCGAGCACACCCCGGCCCATCACCTGTTTAAAGAAGTGCGTCTGCTGGAAGTTGAAGCAGAGCTGGCGGAAGAAGCCGAGCGCTACACCAGCGGGCGCTAACAGCGTTCGCGCAATTCCCGCACACCTCCCGTCGTGCTCGGCAGCGCTGAGGGGGAGGGTGTTGCCCGACCCGTAGGAGCGGGCCTGACCGCGACCGACCCAGCGCTTGTAGGAGCGGTTTTAACCGCGATTCGGACTTCGAATACGCCGCAGGCCTTCTTATACCCACCTTGTCTAATTTGCATCATTTACTGATGGCATTGGTTTCGCCCTTGCTGGGCGACCTACTTATTTTTTGTGCGAAAAAATAAGTAGGCAACAAAAAGCGCACCCCGCATCACTGTCGTCGGCTGTCGCCGCCGATCCCCTGCGCGCGACGCGAGCTGTGCGGGCGCTGCGGAACTCGCTTCGCTCAAACAGTCCTCGCGCAATTCCCGCCCACCTCCCGCCGTGCTCGGCAGCGCTGAGGGGGAGGGGTGTTGCCCGACCCGTAGGAGCGATTTCAACCGCGAATAGAAGCCTAGCTAATGTGGTTCCTGACTGATGCTCCTATGGTTCGCTAATTTTTCCAGATGCTGATGGGAAAGATGGATAGTGTGACGTTCAAGGCGCTGACTTCATTTGATTCGTACTAGATAAACCCTGCTATAAAACTGATGAAAGACTTGATCCTATAGCAGCGCGACTTTATGGTATTTAAGCCGTAGCGACGCACTAGCATGTGCTCCCACAAATACCGAAGGAATGGTGAAACGCTCATAATGACAATCCCTGTCATCTTCCTGTATACGCATACAGCGTATCCCGTTTTATCCTTTCTGCCAGTAAAGTGGCCCTGTTATCGGCTGTGGCGAAACCTGAATTCAAAATACCCTATTAAAAACAATGCGTTAATAAAGGATCAAAAAAGAGCCAGTGTGACAGATGGCCGCCCGATAATATTTATTATGAGGCCGTAGGCTTCATAATCAGGCTGTTAAGGCCTTTTGAGATATTGCATGGATAAAGAAAAGATATATCAAATAGCAATTGATACAAGAAATTTTGAAATCCAATTATTCTGGCAGCGGTCAAATTATTTCTTGGTTTTAAATACTGCAATTGCCGTGGGTTTGTTCTCTGTTAAAGAGCCAGTCTATGCGGTAATTCTAGGTACGTTTGGAGTTGTGACTTCTTTTTTGTGGTTTAGAGTAAATTTGGGCAGCAAATACTGGCAATCTAGGTGGGAGCATCGCGCATCCACAGTCGAAAAACAGCTGGGTACAAATGTAGACCTTTTTTCTGCAATAAAGCCCGTATTAGACCAAGATGTTCGGCTTTCTCTTCTTAACAATAAAGACTCGGATCAACTGTCTTTATACGATTACGGTGTTATGAGGAAACCATCAGTAAGCAAGGCAATGGCAATGTTATCAATTTCATTTATTGGCTTATGGTCCTGTTTACTTGGCCTTTCGTTAGGTGAATGGCTATGGCCTTAACAAGGCAAGACATAGGGCTGGCGGCGTTAATTTTACGGGATAGTTCGAGATGGAAGCTGAGCTTAAAGAAATAGCTAGCGCAATAAATGAGTTGTCTACAGTTAACCCTGTAAAGGACTATATTTTTCCATTGGCGATCGTTCTTATCGGTGGATTAGTGGCCCATTTTTCTGCTGCGTATCTAAGATACTTAGATGCGCAGAAAGAAAAATTGGATATTGCTAATGATTGGATATTGGGAATGCAGCAGGCGTTCAATTCATTAATGGCTATTAAGGGCAACTACTTTGGAAAGTTAACTGATGCCCCGCTTCAACGAGCCGGAGCATTTCCAGAAGTCATTGGGTCGTCACAAACCATTGATTTAAAGATGAACAAGTTATCCTTTATTGTTCAGCCTCTAGAAGAGTTCTCGGAAGAAGATAACTTCCATATGAATCCGGCATATATATCTGGGTTGCAACACAACTATAATCTGCTGATCAATATGCTCCAGAGAAGGAACATGTTAGCTGCGCAGATTATACCAACTTTAGGGCAGCATTACTCAACTAGGGGCGTTCACTTAGATCTTGAACTAGAACAAATCTATCAGGTTATACCCCCTTCTGAATTTCTAGGCTATGTTCAACTCACGGAGCAAATAATTAAGTCAACAGACGAGTTGCTTATTGCAATCCATAACTTTCTTTGCCAGTTTCCTGATATTTGCAAACTTTCCATAGATACACAAAGAATTAAGCACTATAGAAAAGTGGTTGAAATATACTATGACAGAATGGATCTTTTGGAAAACTCTCCCACTGTTAACTATGGCGCACTAGCCAAGCTATTTAGAGTGACGGAAGAAGAGGTCAGAGAAAGGTTTTCCACTGGTTATGAAAATCAGCCAGTGCCTATAGAGAAGACAACCGAGAGCCTAAAAAATCCTGGCGTTGACGATGCAATTAAAAAGCACAAGCTGAATGATTCTATCAAGAAACGTCATCGGTATTGGTGGGTATAAATATAACAAGCAAAGGCAGTCGGACGTGTAGTTCTCCCGGTTTGACAGATACCGCCCGACCAATAGGGTCAGAGTCATTGATACCCGTTTACTGCCCAGCCCTTTCCCCCCCTCAGCGCTGCCGAGCACGGTGCAAGCAGCACGGGAATTGCGCGAGGACTGTTTGAGCGCAGCGAGTTCCGCAGCGCCCGTGCTGGTTGTACCGCGCGCAGGGGATCGGCGGCGATTAGCCGACGACAGTGATGGGGGGTGCGCTTTTACTCGGCATTGCATGCCTCGCCCTTCGGGTCGCCGACGAGCGGCGCTCAATGCAGAAAACGCATTGTTGTTGCCTACTTGTTTTTTCGCATAAAAAATAAGTAGGTCGCCCAGCAAGGGCGAAACCAAAGCCATCAGCACTAATGAAAGTGAGCGCTGCGTCGGGCTTGCAGAACGGAGCCACCTTAGCCGCGTTGAAGGTAAAGGTCGCGGTCAGGCCCGCTCCTACATAAGCATGATTCGCGCGTATTTCTAATAAAATAAGCCGCTCGCCCCGCCAGGGCGAAACGCTCACCATCAGCAAATCCCGCGAATATTCCTCTCTACCAATTCCCGCCATAGCCGCTCGTGATTCTCCAGCTCCAGGTGCTGAGAGGTGCTTTGCAGTTGCGCGGGCAGGTCGAGAAATTGGCCACTGATACTGGCCTGACTGGACGAGCTTTCGAACAGGGCAAAGCCGAGGGTCATCCACAGCAGTGACTGGGCGTGGCGCACGGCGAGGCTGTCTTCTACCTGCATGGCTTTGATGGGCTCTGCCAGCGCGGCGATGGTGGCGACCATGGCTTCGGCGGGCAGGCTGTTGTTGAACTGGGGTAGCAGGCCGGGAAAGGCGAGTACTTGTTGGCGCAGTTGGTCGAGGAGTTTTTCCAGGCGTTGGGGGTGGCTTAACCCCGCTGGCAATGTACTGGCATCCACGCTGAGTACGCTCTCGCCGATGGCGGTGAGCAGTTGTTGTTTGTTTTCAAAGTAGCGGTATAGGGAGGTGGGGCTAATGCCCAGCTCCTTGGCCAGTTGCCGCAGGCTGAGCGCCGCGAGGTCTTGCTGTTGGGCGAGTTGCAGCGCTACAGCGAGAATCTGCTCTTTGCTAGTGCTGCTGGGGCGGCCAACGCGGCGCGTGTTACGGGTCATGGTTTATCCTTCTTTTTAAATATAGTAACACCGTTAACTAATTCGTGTTAGCATCGTGTCATTGGCGTTCAATAACATAACAATGAGGCCTCGCATGAGTAACGATCAGCGCCCCACACCGGTATTGGATAACCCGGAAGAAACCCGCAGTAAACTGGAAAATTGGCTGTCTGCCCAGCTTGGCGACACGGTGAGTATCCCGTCGCTCAGTGTGCCCGAGGGTACGGGTATGTCGAATATCACTATGGTCTTCGATGCTCAGCACGGCGGCGCAGAGGCGGCTTATGTGGCGCGCATTGAGCCGCGTGGCGAGTACCTGGCCTTCCCCGAATATGACCTGGGTATTCAGTGCCGTGTGATGGAAATGCTGGCGGCCAATAGCGATATTCCGGTGCCTGAGATCGTTGCCAAGGAACTTACCGGCCAGGTGCTGGGGCAGCCATTCTACATTATGAAAAAGACCGACGGGGTGATTCCGCCGGATATGCCGCCCTACCATATGGACGGCTGGTTAACCGAGGAAGCGCCGGATACCCGCCGCCAGCTCTGGTTGGCGGGCCTGAAGCGCTTGGCGCAGGTGAATACGCTCGACATCAGCAGCCCGGCTATCCAGTCTGCCCTCAATGCCTGCGCCATTCCCCGCAGCCTCGATGAACAGCTGACGTACTGGGAAAATTATTACCAGTGGGGCTACCAGCGCAATGGCGAGCGTCTTCCCCACGATGTAGCCGCAAGCACCTTACAGTGGTTGCGCGATCATCAACCCAAAGAGCAGGCGGTCGCTCTGTGCTGGGGTGATTCCCGAATGGCGAATGTGATTTTCAGCCCGGATAAAACTGACGTTGCCGCCTTGCTGGATTGGGAAATGGTCGCGCTGGGCGACCCCCTGCAAGATGTGGCGTGGTGGATTTACATGGATGAGCTGTTCAGCCACGGGCTGGATTTTCCACCGCTGGAGGGCTTCCCCGGTCGTCAGGAGTCAGCCGAGGCCTGGGCGCAGCTCAGCGGGTTTAAAACCGACCAGCTTCACTATTACCTGGTGTTTGCCGGCTTGCGTTTCGCGTTGTTGCTGGGGCGTATGTCGATAGGCATGGGCAACGAGGACAGCATTAACAGCCATTTCAGCAGCTGCTTTGAAGTGAAGTATCTGGAAAAAATTCTCTCGGAAAAATCGGCCTGAGGACGCGTAGCCATGATCAGTAAACTCGACGATTACCCCATTCACCAAACCGTTGAGCCGGTTGCGCAAACCGCCACCAGTGACCGCTTCACGTATGACCGCTTCTGGTATAACGGCCACGCCAAAGACAGCGCATTTTATTTTGGCATCGGCCTTTGCCGGTACCCTAATTTGGGCATTGTAGACTGCAGTTTTAGTGTGGTGGTGGACGGCCGCCAGTATGCCTTTCACGGTTCCCGTCGCGCCTCCGACGAGCCGATGGATTTGGATGTTGGCCCCTTCAAACTCAGCATTTTAGAGCCGATGGGTCGCCACCGTTTGGTGATTGAATCCAACGACACCAATATCGAATGCGACCTGGTGTTCACCCCTAAAACCGGGGTGATTCCCGAGGGGCGGCAAACCCTGCGCAACGCCCGGCATGTGGTAATGGACGCCACCCGCATCGACCAGTTTGGCCACTGGCAGGGCAGTATTTCCGTTGAAGGTCGCAAGATTGCGGTAAACAGCGAAACCACCTTCGGCCTGAAAGACCGCTCCTGGGGGATTCGTCCGGTGGGCGCGCCGTATGAAGGCGGCGCACCGCTGGACAGTTTCCAGGCGGTGCACTTTATGTGGCTGCCCATTCACTGGGAAAACCGCTGCACGCTGGCCGGTTGGTTTGAAGACGACAGCGGCTACCAGTGGCACACCGACCAGGCCATTGCCCCCATTCATGCAGAGGGGGAGAGCATTCCGGTAAATGACCCGGCCATGACGCTGTGGCAGGGCTGCGTTGGCCACCAATTGAAATTTAAGCCCGGTACCCGTCAGGCCGAGTCGGGCACCTTTCTGATGAACCATAAAAACGGCGAGCAGATCGAAATTACTGTGCAGCCGGTATTGCTGCACCGCATGAAGGGGCTGGGCTATATGCACCCCGAGTGGGGGCACGGCAAATGGCATGGTGAACTCGTTATCGCGGGCGAGAGCTGGAACTGTGACGACGCGCCGCCGCTGAATTTGGAGAATATTCATATTCAGCAAACGGTGGTTGCACGTTGTGGCGATGAAGTGGGCTATGGCGTATTGGAGCAGCTACATATTGGCCCCCACGCCGAACTGGGTTTTAAAGACTGGTTTGATGGCGCGGAATAAAGCGGCCTGAATCCGCTTGGCTTAAATCACATTGGTTTACGCCAATATAAGCTGAGTAAATGAGAGGCGCGCTGCCTGTAGGTATGGAGGTAGCGCGCCTTTTTTCGTTGCTTAGGCAGGTTTGTACAAACCCTTGCCGTTGATCTTTGGCAGGTCGTAAGCGGCGACCATGCCGGGCTCTTGTTCCACCACAGCGGGAATAGCATTGACGATGGCGGTAGCGGTTTGAATCACACCGCCCACCGCGTGGTCGCCGTGCTTGTCTTCCATGTCCATGCTGATGGTCATTTTGGGTTCACCTTCAATAATCACTTTGTAACCCTTGCCCTTAGGCCAGTCGGGGGCGATGTCGTCGGTGATGCGGGTGATGTGCTCCAGTACGATAGCGTCGCGGCCATCGACCACGGCGCGCACTTCAAAGCGCATGGCGCCAGTGGTGCCCTTCTTGAAGACGCCCATGGCATTTTCGGTATCCTGCTCTAGGGGCAGGCGCTCGTGCACTTCGTACACGCGCTCTACCTCCAGGCCCAGGGCCGCCGCCACCGAACGCACCGAGCCGCCCCAGCCCAGCGACAGCATGCCGGGTGCAAACAGCACGCAGTCGTGATCGACCGGATAACCAAAGCCCATCACCTCGCGAATGGTGTCTTCCTGTTCGTAGGTGGCGTAGTTGATGATCTCCTGCATGCGTATGCTCGACCAGTGCTCGCTTAGGCCGGTGAACACCAGCGGCATGGTGTCGTTGGCAAAACCGGGATCAATACCATTGTTAAAGCAGGTGGCTTCGCCGATCTCGCAGGCTTCTTTGATCGGCTCGGCAATAAAGGCGACGTCGGGGTTGTCGGGGTATTGCAGCATAAACAGCGACGAGGCCACCACGTTGATGCCCCGGCGCAGGCAGCGCGCCTGGTCTTTGGCCGCCTCCATCATGCGGGTCTCTGAGTGGGCGGTGTACACGACGCAGTCCGGGTTGAGGTCGAGTACCGCGTCAATATCGGTGGAGGCGGCAACGCCACAGGGCGTGTCGAGCTCGGCCAGGGTGGCGGCATCGACGCCGGCCTTGGCATCACTGCTGACAATGTGCCCAACCAGTTCCAGTTCGGGGTGATTCAGCACCGCGCGAATGGCGTATTTGCCAACGTTGCCGGTTCCCCAGGTAACCACTTTTAACGACATAGTATTTCCCCACTCTTTATTGTTAATGGCTGACGGCTATACGCGCCAGCGCTGTGCTTGGATAGCCAGCCGTCATGCTAGCAAGGGCGGCGGTGTGGCGGAGGCTGCGCTGGTATGACATAGAAAACCGCCGCTGGCTGTCGCGAGGGCAAGCAGGGCAGAATAGCGCGGTGGTTTAGCAATTTAGTATGAAACTGATCGGTGGTGACGAAACCATGCAAGGCTTGAATACGCCGCGCTTGTGTATGCGGCAGTGGCGCGAAACGGATGCGGCGACCTTCGCGGCGATGAATGCCGACCCTAAAGTAATGGAATTCTTTCCTCGTGGTTTATGCCGTGAAGAGAGCGACGCTCTGCTGGCTCAGTTGTCGGCGCAAAACGCGCAGCAGGGCTGGGGGATATGGGCCATAGAGCGCCGCAGCGATGCGCGCTTGCTGGGCTTTGCGGGTTTGAAGACGGTGGCAAGTGATTTGCCGTTTGCGCCAGCCACCGAGATTGCCTGGCGTTTGGCCGCCGATGCCTGGGGGCAGGGCTACGCTTATGAAGCGGCGCAGGCCGCCCTGGATTATGGCTTCGCTACGCTGAATATGGCTGAAATTGTGGCGATGACAGCCGTCGTGAATACGCGCTCGCGCGCATTGATGGAGCGCCTGAACATGCGGCGCGGTGACGACTTCGAGCACCCGCAATTGGCCGTGGGAGCGCCGCTGCGCCGCCATTGTTTGTACACACTGGCGGCGCCAGCCTGACAAGCGTTTTAGTTGCTGGCCGGGCTGTCTCTCAGTTCCTTCTCAAGCTGGTGCGCCACATCCTGCGGAGAGCCCGTGTGGCGAGCCAGGAAGCGATACGCCATTGGCACCACAAACAAGGTGAACAAGGTGGCGGCACTCACCCCGGAGACCACGACCACGCCAATCACGTAGCGGCTTTCGCTGCCCGCACCGAAGGCCAGCAATAGCGGAATGGCACCCATAATGGTGGTGATGGCGGTCATGATGATGGGGCGTAGGCGCTGTTCGGCGGCTTTACTAATTGCCTCTTCAAACTCTACGCCGTCGTCGCGCAGTTGGTTGGTGAATTCCACCAGCAAGATGCCGTTTTTGGCAGCTAAGCCCACCAGCATAATCAGCGCCACCTGGCTGTAGATATTCAGGCTTTGCCCGGTGAGGTAGAGCCCGAGCAAGGCCCCGGCAATGGCCAGCGGCACGGTGAGAAGAATCACCAGTGGGTGAACAAAGCTTTCAAACTGGGCGGCAAGTACCAAATAAACCACAAGCAGCGCCAGCACAAAGGTGAAGTAGACGGCATTGCCGGAGTCTATGTAGTCCAGCGATTCGCCCTTGTAGTCGATGATGGCATCCGGCGCGACCTTGCGTGTGACCTCTTCCAAATAGCTCAGCGCCTCGCCCAGTGAATAACCCTCTGCGAGGTTGGCATCCAGGGTGATGGCGCGCACGCGGTTATAGCGCCTGAGCACCGCCGCGTCGCCGCGCTCGCTAATGCTGACCAGGTTGGAAAGCGGAATGAGTTGGCCGCTGCTATTCGAGCGCACATAAATATTGCCGAGGTCGTTGGGCGTGTTTTGTTTGTCCGGCTCGCCCTCCAGCACCACGTTGTACTCTTCGCCGTCGAGCATAAAGGTGGTTACTCGGCGGGAGCCGAGCAGGGTTTCCAGACTGCGGTTAATTTCCTGCGTACTGACGCCGAGGTCGGCGGCGCGGTCGCGCAGAATGGTCACTTCCAATTGCGGCTTGGTTTCCCGGTAGTCGCTATCGATACCCAGCAGCTTCGGGTTATTGCGAGCCTCGTCCATAATGGCATCGCGCCACGCCGCGAGGTGCTGGAAGTCGCCACCGCCAATCACAAATTCCACGGGCTTGCTAAAGCCGCCACCCAGAGCCTGGGGCATGATTGGGAAGGTCGTCAGCGCGGTAAAGCCCTGCAAGCGTTTGCGAATATCGGCGACGATGGCGGTGTTGGGGCGGCGGGTTTCCCAGGGCGCCAGCACCATAATGGCAAAGGCTTCGTTGTAACTTTCAGCGCCGCCGCGACCAGCGGGGGCGCGCACCAGGAAGCGATTGACCTCGCCGCTTTCCACCAGCGGCATCAGGCGTCGTTCGATTTCTTCCATATGTTTGCTGACAAAATCAAAGGACGAACCCTCGGGGCCGCGAATCATCATAAAGATCACGCCGCGGTCTTCCTTGGGGGCGAATTCTGCCGGGACTTTTTGCATCAGTACCACGCAGCCCAATACCGCTAAGCCCAAAATAGAGGCCGACAGCAGCGGCCGCTTCAGGCTGGCGTCGAGGCTGCGGCGATAGCGGGTTTCCATGCGGTGCAGCAGGCCCTCGACGAAGTCGGCGAGGCGGCCGTGAATGGCGTCTTGCTTGAGTAATTTCGAGCAGATAACGGGTGATAGCGTCAGCGCGACAATGCTGGAGAACACCACGGCGACAGCCATCGCGACGGCAAATTCGCCGAACAGTCGCCCGACATCGCCGTCGAGCATGGTGATGGGAATAAACACCGCGACCAACACCGCCGTGGTGGCGACCACGGCGAAGCCGACTTGGCGACTGCCGCGAAAGGCGGCCACTAACGGCGACTCACCGTTGAGCAAGCGGCGGTGAATATTTTCCAGCACCACGATACTGTCATCGACCACCAGGCCGATGGCCAGTACCAGCGCCAGCAGGGTTAGCAGGTTAATGGTGTAGCCCAGGGCGTAGAGCACGGTAAAGCTGGCGATCAGCGATACCGGTACGGTCACTGCAGGCACTAACATGGCGCGGAAGTCGCCGAGGAAAATAAAGATCACTAACACCACCAGGCTGGCGGCGATAAAGAGCGTGGAGTAGACCTCGTCGATGGCGCTGTCGATAAACACCGAGCTGTCGTAGCTGTCGTGTAACTCGGTGCCCGCCGGTAAAATGCTGCGCATAGCATTTACTTCGCGGTGCGCTGCCTTGGCCACTTCCAGCGTATTGGCGGTACTTTGCTTAACGATGCCGACGCCCACCTGTGGAATACCATTGCCGCGGAACATAGTGCGGTATTCTTCGGCGTCCAGCTCAACCCGTGCCACTTCGCCTAGGCGCAAAATATTGCCGCTGTCATCGCGGCGCAGCACCAGTGTGGCGAAGTCATCGGGGGCGAGGAACTGGCGCTCTATCTTGATAACAAAGTCGCGGTCGCGCGCCTTGAGTGTGCCGGCTGGCAGCTCGACATTTTCGCGCCGCAGGGCATTTTCGACATCGCCAATGGTCAGGTTGCGGGCGGCTAGCGCCTCGTGGTCCAGCCAAATGCGCATGGCATATTCCGGCCCGCCGCTCACCCGCACCCGCGCAACACCGTCGAGCACAGACAGCCGATCCACCAGATAGCGCTGGGCATAGTCGGCCAGTTGCAGGGTATTCATTTTGGTGGAGGTGAGGTTAAACCACATGATCACCCGCTGGTCCGAGTCGGCTTTTTGTACCTCTGGGGCATCGGCTTCTTCGGGCAGGTTATTGCGCACACCGGCCACGCGATCGCGCACATCGTTGGCGGCGGCGTCGATATCGCGGCTCAGTTCAAACTCGATGCTAATCGTCGAAAAGCCATCCTGACTGGTCGACGATACGGTTTTGATCCCCTCAATGCCGGAGATACGGTCCTCGATAACCTGGGTGATTTTCGACTCGACCACTTCGGCTGAGGCGCCGGTGTAGTTGGTGCTGACCGAGACGATGGGCGGGTCCACATCCGGGTACTCGCGCAGCGCCAGACGTTCGAATGACAGTGCGCCAAAGGCGACCAGCAACAGGCTGATAACAGTGGCAAAGACGGGGCGCTTTACCGCAGTGTCTGACAGCAACATGGCTTATGACTCCTGCGGGGCGACGGGGCTGCCGGGGCGCAGCATCAGGAAACCTTCACTAATCAACTGCTCGCCAGCACTGAGGCCGTTGACCACTTCCACGCCGTCAACCAGACGGGTGCCCAGTGTTACCTCGCGGCGCTCGGCCTTTTGTTCGCCGTCTACCAGCCAGACATAGTGGCGATTTTCGATACTCTGCAGAGCCGCGGCGGGCACGACAATACCTTCGCGCTTGTCTTTCAATAACGACACTCTCATTAGCATGCCGGGTTTTAATGTGGCGTCGCCATTGGGAATGTGGGCGCGCACCATTACGCTGCGCGACAGCGGGTCAATGCGCGGATTAATGGCGACGATCTTGCCCTGAAAGGTTTTATTTAAGGCATCGCTGCGGGCATCCACCGGCATGCCCACCCTGAGTGAGCGCAGCAACAGGCTGGGCAGGTTGAGGTCGAGGCGCATGGTACTTAGGTCGTCGAGGCTGGTTATGCTGTCGCCCGGCGACACCAGCGCGCCGGGGCTGACATTGTGCAAACCGGTCACGCCGCCAAAGGGTGCGCGCAGAGTGCGCTCATCAATTTTCGCCTGAACCTCGGCGATCTTGGCCTGGGCGCGGTCGCGGGCACTCAGGCGTTGGTCGTATTCGGTTTGCGCGGCCGACTGTGTGGCCAGCAGGTTTTTCAGACGACGGATTTCCCGCTGCTGCTCGGCCAGGTCGGCCTTCGCTGACGATAGCTGGGCCTGCTCTTCCGCTTGTTCCAGTGTTGCCAGTAAGTCACCTTGCTTCACGTATTGGCCTTCGTCGAAATGCAGGGCGCGCACTTTTTCGCTGACGGTGCTGGTTATGCGCACCGATTCCTTGGCCAGTAGCGAGCCGATGGCAGGCAGCCGCTCTTCAATGGTTTGCGGAGCGAGTGTTTGCACCTTTACTGCGGCGGCGGGACGCTGGCCGGGGGTGGCCGCCGAATTGGGCTCGCAGGCGCTAAGCGCGGCAAATAGAGGCAGGCAAAACGCAATTACGCGTGCGCGGGGCGCAGTGAACATGGTGAAGACTCCTGTCATTCCTGGTGTGCTACGCCCGAGATGAAGAGATGGATGTGTCGCGGGCAGTAGTAATGTAACACCGCAGCGAGAGAAATCCCTCGCGGCAGTGGATAAGAATTTTTAAAGAAGCGGGGAATCGCGGCGGGCAGGACGCCCGCCGGCAGACTTAGCGCTGTTGCAGCCGGGTTTCAGCGCGATCAGCGGCGGCGCGTACCTGGGCAGGTGCGGTGCCGCCAATATGGTTGCGGGCGTTGATAGAGCCTTCCAGCGTGAGCACGTCAAAGACGTCGTCTGTAATGTCGGCGCTGAACTGCTGCAGCTCTTCCAGACTCATTTCAGACAAGTCCTTGCTCTGAGCAATACCGTAGGCCACTGACTTGCCAACCACCTCGTGGGCGTCGCGGAAGGGCAGGCCTTTGCGCACCAGGTAGTCGGCCAAATCGGTCGCCGTAGAGAAACCGCGCATCGCGGCTTCGCGGGTAACGTCGGCATTCACGGTAATGGCCGGCACCATATCGGCGTAGGCCTTGAGGCTGTCTTTTAAGGTGTCGATCACATCGAACAGCGGCTCTTTATCTTCCTGATTGTCTTTGTTGTAGGCCAGCGGCTGCGACTTCATCAGCGTGAGCAGGCTGATCAGGTGACCGTTAACGCGGCCGACTTTGCCGCGAATCAGCTCGGGTACATCGGGGTTTTTCTTCTGCGGCATAATCGAGGAGCCGGTGCAGAAGCGGTCGGGCAGGTCGATAAAATTAAATTGCGCCGAGGTCCACAGCACCAGCTCTTCGCTGAAACGCGACAGGTGGGTCATGATCAGGCTGCCAGCGGCGGCAAATTCAATGGCGAAGTCGCGGTCGCTTACCGAGTCCAGGGAATTCTCGGTAGGGCGGTCAAAGCCCAACAGCTGTGCGCTGTATTCGCGGTCGATGGGGTAGGTGGTGCCCGCCAGTGCGGCGGCGCCAAGGGGGCTTTGATTCAGGCGCGCGGCGCAGTCCTGCAGGCGGCCAAAGTCGCGCTCCAGCATTTCATTCCAGGCCAGCATGTGGTGGCCAAAGCTCACGGGCTGGGCAGTTTGCAGGTGGGTAAAGCCGGGCATAATGGTGTCAGCCTCGCGGCGCGCCAGTGCCACCAGGCCTTGCTGCAGGCGGGTGATTTCGCTGCAGATACTGCCGATCTCGTCGCGCAGATACAGGCGAATATCGGTGGCGACCTGGTCATTGCGCGAGCGGCCGGTGTGCAGTTTCTTGCCGGTAATACCGATCTTATCAGTCAGGCGCGCTTCAATATTCATGTGCACGTCTTCAAGGCTTACCGACCAGTTGAATTCGCCCGCTTCAATTTCGCTGCGAATCTCTTCCAGACCGGTTTGGATCTGCTTGAGCTCGTCATCGCTGAGTACGCCGACTTTCGCCAACATGGCCGCGTGGGCCAGCGAGCCGTTGATGTCGTGATGGTAGAGGCGTTGGTCAAAGCTCACCGACGCGGTGAAGCGCTCAACAAACTGGTCGGTGGCCTCGCTGAAACGCCCACCCCAAGGTTTGATAGCCGGCTCTTTGTCACTCATTGCAAACAGGTCCTGTGTCATTGGGCGCTGCGCGGGCAGCCCATCGGAAAAGCGGCAGAGTATAGCAGAAATTACCGCGCTCTCGCTGGCTGTCTGCGCCGGGGCTGCCACTCACCGCCGTAACGTTTATGTAATATAGCGTGGCCATAATTTCGCGTGCCGAAAACTCCTGTGAAGTAAGGACCCGCCATGACCCAGGCGACTGCGCCGCGCGCCAAATTAGTGGAGCAATTGTGGCAACTAAAAGCTGCTTTTGAGCAGGCCCAGGACGGCCGAAGTATTCATTTTGACACCTTGCTGCGCGACTCGGATTACCGTCGCGAGCTGATCAACGAAGCGGCGATGAGCCGACATCGGGAGATGCGTGACCTCGGGCGCAGCCTCAGAGTGATCAACACTGACGGCGAGCTGCGTGCCTCCCAGCATTCGCGCAAACCCGTTAACCCCGACATTGCCGAGATGATGGACTGGCAGTCGCAGCAGCCAGCTGGAGAGGCCGTGCGTTCCCGGCGCTGGTGGCTGTGGTTGCTGCTACCCGCGCTGTTGCTTGCCGTATCGCTATGGTGGGTATTGGGGCGCGGACACGAGCAGCTTGTCAGCGGCTCCCTGCACGGCGATCACGTGTGGACGGCGGATAAAACGTGGATTCTCGACGACATTGTCTATGTTGAGGCCGCTGCCACGCTAACGATCGAACCTGGTGCGGTGGTGCTGGGGCAGCCCGGCAGCGCCCTGGTGGTCACCCGCGACGGCCAAATCATGGCGCGCGGCCGCGCCGATGCGCCGATTGTCTTTACCAGCGCGCAGCCGGAAGGCGGGCGCAAGGCCGGCGATTGGGGCGGTCTGGTACTGCTCGGCAATGCGCCGGTAAATACCCTGGATGCGCAGGTAGAAGGGGTGCCGACCAGCGATACGCGAGGGATGTTCGGCGGTGTCGACAGCCGCGATAACTGCGGCGTGCTGGAATTTGTGCGCGTGGAGTTCGCGGGGTATGAGGTGTATGCCAATAACGAACTCAACGGCTTAACGCTGGGGGGCTGCGGCAGCAATACCATTGTGCGCCACGTGCAGGTGCATCGCGCTTCCGACGACGGCATAGAGATTTTTGGCGGCACGGTGGATATGAAGCATATCCTCATTAGTGGCGCTGCCGATGACTCGCTGGACTGGGATATGGGGTGGCGCGGCCGCGTGCAGTTTCTGCAGGTGCTGCAGTATCCGGGTATGGGTGACAATGCCATCGAGGCAGACAACCGCAATGGCCGCGAGGATGCCCAGCCAATCTCCGAGCCGCAGTTCTACAATGTAACGCTGCTGTCGCTTAACAGCGACGATAAATACCAGCGCGCCATGACTCTGCGGCGCGGCACCGGCGGCCACTTTCACAATATGATTATCAGCGGTTTCTCCGGTGAAACTATCGATATCAAAGGGCGCGTCAGTGCCAGCCGGCTATCGACGGGAATGATGAGCTTTGGTGGCCTGCTGTTGTATAACAACGGTCGCGATGGTCGCAGTCACTTTATTGAAGAACTCGGCAAGCAAGACGACGACGGCGGCTTTGATGAAGCGGCGTATTTCGCCTCGCTGGCGCGCCGCGACATTTCGCCAGAGTTCAGCGTGCCGGTTGACCCGGTTCGCGTTCCCGATTTTCGCGTTGGCAGTAAATCTCCCGCCGGGCAGGGGGCTGTCGCGGTTCCCGAAGGCGAATTTTGGGATCAGGGCGCCAACTATCTCGGCGCGGTGCGGCCGGGCAGCGCCAGCACTTGGATGAATGGCTGGACGGCATTTGCGCCAAACTGACGCGCGCCGATGAGTTGGGCGGTTTAGTCTGTCAGGCGGCTGGCGTATGATACGGCGCTGATGCTTTACACGGACCCACGCTAATCATGTCTGAACAGCCCTCGCGCACGCTGCGCATTGCCACCCGCGAAAGTCTGCTTGCTCTCTGGCAGGCGGAATATATCAAAGCCCGCTTGGAAGCCTGTCACCCGGGGCTACAGGTTGAACTGCTTGGCATGACCACCCGCGGCGACCAGCTGCTGGACTCGCCGCTGTCGAAAATTGGCGGCAAGGCGCTGTTCGTTAAAGAGCTGGAACAGGCACTGCTTGATGGCCGAGCGGATATTGCCGTGCACTCGATGAAAGATGTGCCGATGGAATTTCCCGAAGGCCTGGGGCTGGCAATTATCTGCGAGCGTGAAGATCCCCGCGATGCGTTTGTCAGCAACCATTACGCCGACGTCGACGCCCTGCCGCAAGGGGCGAGAGTGGGCACCAGCAGCCTGCGTCGCGAATGTCAGTTGCGCGCCCGGCGCCCCGATTTGCAGATCAGTAGCCTGCGCGGCAACGTGCAAACCCGCCTGCGCAAGTTAGACGACGGTGAGTTCGATGCCATTATTTTAGCCTCAGCCGGTTTGATTCGCCTGGAACTTCAGCAGCGGATCGCCTCGTTTATGAATGTTGAAGACAGCTTGCCTGCTTGCGGTCAGGGTGCGGTGGGCGTTGAAACCCGCTTGGAGGACAACTGGGTACGTGAGCTGCTGGCGCCGCTGCACGATGCAGACAGCGCCGCCAAAGTGATGGCCGAACGGGCCATGAACACGCGCTTACAAGGTGGCTGCCAAGTGCCGATCGCCGGTTATGCCATTACTGACGACAGCCGCGACGACCACTTGTGGCTGCGTGCGCTGGTGGGCGAGCCCGATGGCAGCCGCGTATTGCGCGCAGAATTAAGCGCACCGGCGGCCGACCCCGAGGCCCTTGGTGTGGCGGTTGCCGAGGCACTGCTGGCTCAGGGTGCGGGTGATATTTTGGCGGCGGTTTACGGTGACCAGCAGCACTGATCTGCAGGGTCTGCGCATTCTTATCACCCGGCCCGAGGGCCGCAACGAAGAATTGCGCAGCGCCCTGGTTGCCGCTGGTGCTCAGGTCTGGGTGCAACCGCTGCTGCGCATCATTCCCCTGGACGAAAACGACGAGCGCTATCAGCACGCGCGTCGCTGCCTATTGGATCTGGACCTTTACCAGCACATTATTTTCATCAGCGTGAACGCCGTGGCCTGCGGTATGGCCCTGATCGATGATCTATGGCCGCAGTACCCGCTGGGTGTGCGTTGTCACGCCATCGGCGCTGCCACGGCCAAAGCGCTCCATGACTGGCCGTGGCCTGCCGGCGCGCTTACGCCCTTGGAGGCGCAACAAGGCGGCGCGATGGACAGCGACAGCTTGCTGGCCAGCGCGGCGTTTAACGGGGTTGACGGGCAGCGAGTGTTGATCGTTCGCGGCTGTGGTGGCCGCGAGCAGTTGGCGCAAAAACTCCGTGAACGCAACGCGCGGGTAGACTATGCTGAGTGCTATCAGCGCTGTGGGCCGGGTGAGGCCGCCGATGATTTACAGTCGCAGTTAGAGGCGGCGTCGATTCAGTTGGTATGCCTGAACAGCGGCGACACATTACAGCAATTTACCCAGCGCATTGCCGCTGCGCGACGCGATGAGTATCACTTGGTTCTACCCAGTGCGCGGGTGCAGCAACTGGCCCAAGAGGCCGGTTTTAGACATACCCTTCTTGCAGAAAATGCCGGTACAGCAGCGACGCTGGCGGCGATAAAAACGTGGCAGAGAGAACACAATGTCGGAAACCCAAAATGACAACAAGGACGTGGCGGTAGCCGCCGACGATACCCCAACCACTTCAACACCGTCGCAAAAAACACCTGCTGCCAAGAGCAAGTCTGGCAAAGCGGGCGCCGTGGCAACGCTGGCTCTGCTGGTGTCGCTATCCGCGCTGGCAGGGGCTGCCTGGCTGTATTACCAACTTATCTATCTCAATCAGCAGCAGAGCGCGCAATTCCTCAGCGATATCACTGCGCAGGTGCAGGGCCTTGATCAGCGCAGTCAATCGAGTGCGACAGCGCTGGACCGCCAGCGCGAACGACTGACCGAACTCGACAGCGCACTGGATCAGCAGCGCGCGGTTGTTCAGCGACAAATTCAACAGCTGAGCGACAAAGTACAAAGCGTCAGTTCGGTCGACCGCAATGACTGGCTGCTGGCCGAGGCCGAGTATTTATTGCGACTGGCCAATCAACGCTTGCAGCTCAGTGGTGACAGTCGCGCCGCAGCACAGTTGTTAGCCAGTGCCGATACTATTTTGCGCGAGCTGGACGATCCGGCGTTATACCCGGTGAGGGAAGCGCTGGCGGCAGAACTCGCTGCCTTGCAGGGCAGCTCCAGCTTTGATCTGGAGGGTGCCTACCTGCAATTGCAAGGGCTGGCGGACGCTGCCGAGTCACTGGCGGTCTACGAGGCCCCGAGCTATCAGGCTGAGCCTCAGCCGGCGAGAGACGCCTCCTGGCAGGAGGGCTTGAAAGCAGGATTTGAACGCGCTTGGGCGAAGTTGCGTAGCTATGTGCGCATTCGTCAGCACGATGAAAAATTCAAGGCCGAGCTGGCGCCGGAGCAGGCGACCGCCCTGCGCGCCAGTTTGCGAATGATGCTGGAGCAGGCGCAATTGGCATTGTTGGCAGAGCGCCCGGCCCTGTACCGCCGCTCGCTGGATAAGGCGCTGGCGTGGCTGGAGCGCTACTACCCGCTGAATGATGGCAGTCAGGCGCTGGCTGCATCTTTGGAAGAACTGCGAGCGGCCGAGATTCGCGCCGAGCGCCCGGATATTTCTGCGTCGCTGCGGGCCCTGAAGGACTACAGCAAAACCCGCCGCTGGCAGCGTGAGGTGGGCCAATGATCCTGTTTCTCGCGGCACTGTTTGCGCTGGCCGCTGCCGCCGCGATTGCGGTGGCGATTCAGTACGACAGCGGCTATGTCTTGTTGGCCTATGGTCATACCACCGTTGAGATGACCCTGTGGGTGGCGCTGGCGCTGCTGGCGCTATTCTTGTTTGTGGTGTGGTTGCTGTTCAGCCTGTTGCGCCGCAGTGCACGCCTGTCTGACAAGTTGGGCGCCCTGCGCGGTCAGCGGCGTCAGCAACGCGAGCGTCAACGCAGTCACCGTGGGGTCATCGCCTATACCCAGGGCAACTGGTTGCAGGCCAAGCGTTTGCTGCTGTCGAGTGCCAGTAGCGACAAACCGCTGATTAATTATTTACTGGCAGCGCGTGCCTGCCAGCGCCTGGGCGATGAGCGCGGCGCACTCCAGGCGCTGAGCCAGGCAAAGAACTGCGGCACTCAAGCGGGTCTTGCGGCAGCCCTCACTCAGGCGGAGTTGCAACTCGACAACGGCCAGTTGGAAGAGGCATTGGCAGCCTTGAACCGCCTGGGTAAAAGTGCCGAGCGTCAACCCGCAACGCTGCTGCTGCTCGCGCGGGCCTATCGTGGCCTGGGTGATTGGCAGGCGTTATTGGCGCTATTGCCGGAATTGAACAAGCGGAAATTGCTTCAGGAGTCGGCGCGGCGAGAGCTGGAACTCGAGGCCCTGCGCGGCCAATTGCTGCGGTTGCGCCACGGTGGCGACGCCGAGCCGCTGCTCAAATGGTGGCAGCAGCTGGGGCGAAGCAGCCACCTTCGCAGTGAACTGCTGGAAGACATGGTGCCAGCGCTGCTGTCGCTGGGGCGTAGCAGCGAGGCCAGCAAATTAGTTCGCGCTGCCATTAAACAGCAGTGGCGCGACGAACTGGTGTTGTTGTTTGCGGCGATCAATGACGACCCCGCCCGACAGCTGCGCGTTGCCGAGTCCTGGCTGAAAGAGCAACCTAATAACCCCCAGCTGCTGCTGGCGCTGGCGCGTATTTGTCTGCGCAATGAGCTGTGGGGCAAAGCGCGGGAATACCTGGAAAGCGCCCACCGCATCGCGCCTTCGGCGACGGTGTGCTTTGAATTATCGCGCTTGCTGGAACATCTCGGCGACGCCGAACTGGCGGCGTCGATGTTGCGCGAAGGGCTGCTTTTGCAGGGACAGCAGTTGCCGGATTTGCCGATGCCGCACTTGAGCCATCAGTCATGAATATCGATGCGCTGCGTAAAATGCTGGCGCGAGGCCAAGACAGCGCCATGCTGCGGTTCGGTTTGGGTAAAGCCTTGCTCGATGACAAACAGCCCGCTGAAGCGGCTGAGCACTTGCAGTGCTGTGTGGAACAGGACGCCGATTACTCGGCGGCTTGGAAGCTGCTCGGCCGCGCTCACCAGCAGCTTGGCGACGTCCCCGCGGCCCGCGCGGCATGGCAGCAGGCCCTGCAAGCCGCCGCGCGCAAGGGTGATAAACAAACCGAGCGCGAAGTGCAGGTATTTTTGAAAAAGCTCGATAAGTAGGCGCGGGCCTGGCCGCGACGCTTAGCTAATAAACGGGCCGCGCATCAGTTTCGGCAATACCCGGTTGATTACCTCGGCAATGTAGTCGAGGAAGAGGGTGCCCATGCTGGATTTGAAATGCTGTGGGTCCTTGCTGGCGATGGCCAATACGCCGTCGATATTCCCCGGTTTAATGGGAATAAGCGCCGCCGAGCCAATGTGGTCGGCGTGTTTGCCAAACAGAAAACTTAACTCCTCGCCGCGCAATACACCGCACACGCCCTTGCCGCCACGCAACAAGCTGCCGATATGTTGCTGGGCGGTTTCCGGGCTGACCACCCGCAGTTGTGCGTTGCCCATTTTTGATGGGTCGCCGAATAAGGTCAGGCTGGCGTAGTCGATCATATCGAAATCATTCACCAGGCGGCGGCACAGGGTGTTGCTCAATTCTTCCGGCCGACGGGCTTCCAGCATGCCGAGAATCAGCGCCTTGCTGCGCTCAAAAATCACGTCGTTGTGCTGGGCGTTGTCCAGCAGGTTGCTCATGCGTGAACGCATATCCATATTGCGCTCGCGCAACACTTCCACTTGGCGCTCCAGCAAACTGACGGCTTTGCCGCTGTGATGGGCCAGCTTTAACTCGGCCAGAATGTCTTCGTTCTGCAAAAAGAAACCGGGATGGTTTCGCAGATAGCGCGCAACATCGTCTTCGCTGGGGAGACCGTCTTCTTTAGGTTTGGCTGTGTCCACAGTGCATCCTTATTATTGCTGGCTGGCGTGCCGCTAAAGCTGAATTTGCCCTTCAAAGACCGTGGTCGCGGGCCCCGTCATAATAACGGGCTGCCCGGGCCCCGGCCAGTCGATGCTGAGCTTGCCGCCCGGCAATGTGACATTCACCTGATTATCGAGCCGGCCCTGCACAATACCCGCGACAACGGCCGCGCAGGCGCCAGTGCCACAGGCCAGGGTTTCGCCAACACCGCGCTCGAAGACGCGCAGGCGGATATTTTGGCGGTCGACCACTTGCATAAAGCCGACGTTGACGCGCTGGGGAAAGCGCGGGTGACTCTCGGCAATGGGGCCAACGTGCTCAACGGGGGCGGTGTCGACATTCTCCACGGGCAACACCACATGGGGGTTACCCATCGACACGGCGCCGACTTGCCAGGTCTGGCCGTCGATATCCAGTGCGTAATCGGTGGCCTGCTCGGCGGCGTCGAAGGGAATGTCAGCCGGGGCTAACACCGGCGCGCCCATATCAACGCGCACTTCGCGGTTTTCGGTAATTTCCAGTTCGATGATACCGGCGAGGGTTTCCACGCGAATGCGCGGTTTGCCGGTCAGGCGCTTGTCGCGCACAAAGCGTGCAAAGCAGCGTGCGCCGTTGCCGCACTGTTCCACCTCGCTGCCCTCGGCGTTGTAGATTCGATAGCGGAAATCCACCTCCGGTTGGGTGGGGATCTCCACCGCCAACACCTGGTCGCAACCAATGCCAAAATGGCGATCGGCAATTTTGCGAACGTGGTGGGGCTTGAGCTTGAAGCGCTGGGTAATGAGATCGACAACCACGAAATCATTGCCCAGGCCATGCATTTTGGTAAAGCGTAGCTGCATCGTATGTCCTGTGCGGCGCCTCGCCGGTGGCGCAGTTCAACGATGCGGGGGCCACTGCTGCTGGGCGGGCCAGCGTGCGGAGCTTACTCCGGCAGTACGGCTTCGCCACGCATCAGGTCGGCGACAGTTTCACGCGCGCGAATAAGGTAGTGTTGGTCGCCGTCGACCATCACTTCTGCGGCGCGTCCTCGGCTATTGTAATTGGAACTCATGGTAAATCCATAGGCGCCGCTCGATGCCAGTGCCAACAGGTCGCCACTTTCAATGCGCAACTCGCGGTCTTTGGCGAGAAAATCGCCGGTTTCACACACCGGCCCCACCACGTCGTACAGGCGGGCTTCGCCTTCATTGCGCGGGCTAACGGGTAGTAAGTCCATCCACGCTTGGTAGAGCGAGGGGCGCAGCATGTCGTTCATGGCCGCGTCGATAATGGCGAAATTCTTGTGCGGGTTGAGCTTCAAAAACTCCACCTTGGTCAGCAGCACTCCGGCGTTGGCGGCGATAGAGCGGCCCGGCTCAAACATCAGTTTCACTGCCCGGTCGCCCAAGCGCTGGCGAATAGCGGCGATATAGTCGGCCGTGGAGGGGGGAACTTCGTCGCGATAGCGCACGCCCAGGCCACCGCCCAGGTCCAGATGCTTGATCTGAATGCCCTGCGCTGCCAGCTCATCGAGCAGGGCCAGCAAGCGATCGACAGTGTCCAGAAAGGGGCTGGTGTCGGTGAGCTGGGAGCCGATGTGGCAATCAACGCCCTTCACGTCCAGGTGTTCGAGGCTGGCGGCGCGCGCGTAGACGGCGGGGGCGCGGGCAATATCGATACCGAATTTATTGTCGCGCAGGCCCGTGGAAATATAGGGGTGGGTATTGGCGTCGACATCGGGATTCACGCGGATGGAAACCGGCGCCTTGCCGCCAAATTCGCCAGCCACCTCGTTGAGGCGCTCTAATTCGGCCTCGGACTCGACGTTAAAGCAGTAAATACCCACTTCCAGCGCGCGGCGCATTTCCTCAGCGGTTTTGCCGACACCGGAAAACACAACGCGATCAGCCTGGCCCCCTGCGGCCAGTACCCGCTCCATTTCGCCGACCGAGACAATGTCAAAACCTGCGCCCAGGCGGGCCAGAACATTCAATACGGCAATATTGGAGTTGGCCTTCACCGCATAGCAGACCAGGTGGTCCTGACCCTGCAGGGCGTCGCTGTATTCCGTAAAACGCTGCTCCAGATAGGCCCGCGAATACACATAGCAGGGGCTGCCATAGTGTTGGGCGATATCGCGCAGTGAAACGTCTTCGGCAAATAATTCGCCGTTCTGGTAGTGGAATGCAGTCATGCGTAATCTCTAATTCTGAGGGCTGGCGGGGGCGGTGTCTTCGCTGGGCAAGACCAGTGGCCCGGTTTGCCCGCACGCGGCTAGAGCGAGGCACAGCAGTGCAGTGGCCCAGCCAAGGCAAATACGGCGTTGCGTGGTCATGGATACACCCCCGAAAAAATAAGCGCGTAGTATAGCGCTGCCCGCGCTCGGATGCACCGCAGCGCGCGTAGACAACGCTCGTCGGTGGCGAGCTGAGCTTGCTATACTGGCCGGCAAATTTTCAGGATGTGATGGCAATGAATGAAGTGGAATTTCACGATGTGCTCGATACCCTCTACGAAACGATTGAGGACGCCGTGGAAGCGTTGTCGGTCGACGTAGACTGCGAGATCGCCGGCAGCGTGTTAACCCTGACATGCCCGGATGGCAGCGCCCTGATTTTTAGTCGGCAGGCGGCGAACCGGGAGCTGTGGCTGGCGGCGCGCAGCGGCGGTTATCACTTTAGTTGGGATGGTCAGCAATGGTTCTGCCAGCGCGAGCAGCAGTCGCTGAGTGAGTTATTGCAGCACTGCGCACAGGATCAAATTGGCGAGACGCTGGATATTTAACGCCGCTGCGAGGTCTGGAGCCTGTCGACTTCCCGCTGAATAAGCTCTTCCAAATAGCGTTTGTAGCGCATGTACACCGTGGTTTGCTGGGGCGGTTTATTCCCCAGATTCACCCGGTCAATCGCAAAGTGCCGCTGTTTCGGATAGCGCTCCACCAGTTGCGTTGCCAGCCGGGTAAACAGCTTGGCACCCTCATCGCGATAATACAGCTGCTGGTTGTTCCAGCGCACATCAAATACCGGGCGAGCGCGCTGACGTGCGTGGGCGGTGGCCTCCAGATACAGCGGCGATTGCTGTGCTGGCGGTGCCTGAAGAGGGCGGCTCTGCCAGCGGCCGTCGTGCTGAATGAGTTTGTAGAGCCGCACCCGGTGGCGCAGCCCCTGCTCCTTGCGTGAATGCTGAAGAAATTGCAGCAGTTGATATATGAGCGCATCCGGGGCGCTGCTCTCTGCCGGCAGGTAGATTAACGAGCCGCGCTCATCGCGCAGAAAAATATCCACCAAGGTCGCGCGCAGGTGCACAAAAATATAACAGTCGTCACTGCGACAGGTGTCAATAATACTGGCCAGGGCGGAATTGGGCAGGCAGTGGCGATCCATGCGCAGCGGGCTAAAGCGGCTTTGGCCGCGCTCCAGGCACTGAATAAGCTCGCCATAGCTGTCGGCATTGACCACATCCAGCTCGTTATTGCGCTGTTGCAGAATGTGGAAGCCATCGGCCAGTTTCAGAATATAGCGGGTGTTGGCCTCCGTGTTTTCAAAGCAGGGCTGCACGCCCGCAGCCAGGCCCATCAGTCGCCGCGCCAGCCTTTCACCCGGATCATTGAAACACAGTATGTCGATTTTCGGCGGCGAGCTGCCACTGGCGGCGGCCACCGTCAGCTGTTGATAAGCATGCAGCGTGTTGAGCAGGGCCTCGCCGCCGGTAAAGGCCATCGACGACACTTCTCCCCAGCTGTTCAACACCACCATCTCCACATTGGCCACGGGATAGCAGCTGCTGTGTTGGCCAATGCCCTGGCTGCTGAGCTGGCTGAGGCTGTCCTGCCCCAGGTTAATGCAAAACAGGGTGTACAGCGGCACCTTGGGGCGAGTAAAAGCGGCGTGCTGGGCAGGGTCTGCGGCGGGCAGGCGTTTGGGTAAGTGGGCGTGCAGCCAGGTGGCCAGGCGGTTCAAATCGGCCTCGCTCACGCCCTGGCTACGGCTGCTAAGCCGCAGGCGGCTATTCTCTTTTACTAAGCCATTGCAGTAACACCAGCACAGCAAGCCACTCAGGTGTTCGTCTTCCTTGAGAACGGCGCCGCTCTCGAAGTCGTGGCGGGCGCTGGCACTCACTGCCCAGCGGCGCTGATTACCAAAGCCCAATGTGTGGAAATACAATTGCTGCTCGGAAAGGTCGGGGGCGATGCCGGGGTTGAGCCACTCTACCTTGTGCCGCTTGCGCTCGAAGGCGGCATAGAGCTTGCGGCCGAGCAGGGTCATTTCTTCTGAGTTAATTAGCGCTGACTGCTGGCTGTGGGCAGCGAAATCTTGCAAGAAGCGGTAGCTGTTGGTCAGCTCCGCCACCAAAAAGCGGTGTTCGTCACGCACACGCCGCAGTTTCCAGCGGTGGCGGGTGTCGAGGTTGAGTAAGGTTTCCGGCTGCCAGCGCCACTGGCTGGCGAGGGCGCTCATGCGTTGATGGCGCTCGACTTGCTTGCTCGCTGCTGGCCGCGACAGGTGTAACCCGGTTTTGAAGTAAAAAGCGCGGCGCACCAGTTCCAGCCGGTCTTTCTCTCCGCGCTCTGACAGGTAGTGCTCCAAGCGTTGATATACAAGGATATAGGGGTCGAGTTGGTCGGCGTCGCATTCGCCGTCGTACACGCGTGCTTTTAAGGAAAGGCAGATCGGCTGCACGTTCGGGTAGTGGCGAGCGTAGGCCTCGGTGAGCAGCAGTTTCAAAAGCGCTTTGTAAGGCGAGGCGATGGCCTTGTAGAGCTGCCACACACCCGCGCCAATAAATTCCCCGGCGGGAATGGCGGCAACACCGCCGAAGTTAATCGACTCATCGGGGCCGATATGCTGTTGCGCGTGGAGCAGGGCGGTGTATTCGTCGTAATTTTCCTCTTCCTCTGGCGGCACCAGCCACCAGATGGGATAGCGACCGGCAACCACCACCACGCTGCGGTAAAACTCATCCAGCAGCAAATAGTGTTGGCTGGTACCCGCGCCCTCGGCGCTTAAGCGCTCGCGCTTGCCGCGCCGAAACTGCTCGTTGTCCATCAAGAAAAAGTGCAGTTCCAAGCCCAGCTCGGCGGCCCACTGACTAATATGCTCGGCTTTTTCCTGTAACTGCTCGCGCGCCTCGCTGGGCAGGGCATTACGATGGCACAGCCAAACATCCAGGTCGGAGTCTTCGGCCTGCGCGATACTGCCGCAGGAGCCCATAATGAAGATGCTGTGGATCAGGTGGTGTTCGGGAGGACGGTAGTGAAAACCGCTGGCGATGTATTGTTGCGCGCGTTCCACCAGTTTGGGCGTTGGCTCAAAGCGGTCGATGCCGCAGGGCGTGTCTTTGCTGCTGTAGCCAGGCAGAGAGGGGTGGTTAACATGGAACAACAATGGAATCAGGTCGAACAGGATGCGCTGACGTTCCTGCAGGGCGGCGCGGGTGCGCAGCAGACGCTCGGCGTTCAGCTGCAGAAAACGCTCGCGAACATCGGCGATGCGTTGCCGGCTAATGCCGCGCTCAAAGAGCGATTGAGGAGCGTGTTTTGCCGACATAAAAGCCTGTAAAACCGAGGGTGACGGCTTTCACTGTAGCGTGAGCCAACGCAGATGTCATGGCGCGATGCGGTTGAGCAGCAAGTGACCTTGCGGGTCGAGCTGGGCTTGCCAGCCCTCGGCCAGCCAGGTTGTGGCCACCGCCTCGCAAATAAGTGCGGGGCCGGCCAGTACGTCGCCGGGCTGCAACTGTTCGCGTTGGTAGCGGGGCACAGGCTGGTCGATAAAGGCAACGTGCTGGTGGCTGGGTTCGCGCTGCGCCTGCCCTTCGTGTGGCGGCAACGCCTGTAATGCGGCGGGCGCGCGCAGGGCAAGACGCAGGTTCACCAATTGCACCGGCAGCCCTAATCGGTGGCCGTAGCGCTTGGCGTGGGCACGGTGAAAGGCCTCTTCGCAGTCTTCAATACTGCCGTCAAAGGGCAGGTTCAGGGTGTAGGACTGCCCCTGATAACACAGGTCCAAACTGGCTTGTGCCTGTATGGCGTCGCTTGCTACCCCTTCGTCGGTGAGGGCCTTCTGGCCTTCATCGCGAAGGTCGGCAAAGGCTTGCGCTAATGCATCGCTGGAAAGCGTGGCCAGGGCCTGATTAAGCGTTCGGGAAAGTTGTCGCTCTCGCGGGGCCAGCAGCATTCCCAAAGCGGAAAATACGCCGCCATAGTTGGGAATAATGACCTCGTTGGTGCCCAGTGCCTCGGCCAGCGCGCAAACATGCAAACCGCCGGCGCCGCCAAAGCAGCACAAACTAAACTCAGCGGGGTCGTAGCCGCGCTGCAGGGAAATGACCCGCAAGGCGCGCACCATGTGCTCGTTAGCAATATCAATAATGCCGGCGGCGGTGTCTTCCACCGACAAGCCAAGTTCACCGGCTAGTGCCGCGACGGCGGCAATAGCCGCGTCACGCTGCAGCGGCATGTTTCCGCCCAGGCGGGCGTCATCGGGTAGGCGGCCGAGCACCACATTGGCATCGGTTACTGTAGCGCGTAGCCCGCCCTTGCCGTAGCAGGCGGGGCCGGGAGAGGCACCCGCCGATTCCGGGCCAACGCGTAGCAGGCCGCCTTCATCCAAGTGGGCAATAGAGCCGCCACCAGCGCCGATGGTGTGCATGTCCACCATCGGTACCGCGACGGGGTAAGGGCCGATATGGCCCTCGGTGGTCAGGGCAATATCGCCATCAATCAGCGCGACATCGCTGGATGTGCCGCCCATATCGAACGTAATCAGCGCATGTCGGTTCAGTATCCGGCCGAGTTGGCGGGCTGCCGCCAAGCCCCCGGCAGGCCCGGAAAGTAATAAATTTACCGCGCGTTTTGCCGCGTTAGTGGCATCTAAGGTGCCACCGGACGATTGCATGATCGCCAGTGGTGTGTGCGGCATGGCTGCCTGCAAACGCTGTAAATAGCCCTGTACCTTTGGCCCCAACCAGGCATTGAGCCAGGTGGCCATGCCGCGCTCATATTCCTTATATTCCGGCAGTACCTCGCTGGAGCGGGAACAAAACAGGTGGTCGGGCAGGGCGGCAGCAATGGCTTTTTCGTCGGCGTCGTTCAGGAAGGAAAACAGCAAATTAATCGCGACCGCTTCGGGCTGTAGCTCGGCGAGTTGTTCGCGCAATGTCTCCAGCTCCGATGCGGACAAGGCCTTTAACGCTTTCCCCTGGGCATCCACCCGGCAGTCCACCTCCAAACACAGCTCGGTGGGAACCGGCGGCGCGACCGGGGGCGGGCATAAGTTATACAACTCGCGGCGGGTTTGTCGGCCAATGCTGAGTACATCGGCAAAGCCGCGATTGGTTATATACGCCGTGCGCACGCCCTTGCCTTCCAGTGCGGCATTGGTGGCCACCGTGGAGCCGTGAACCACAGTTAACGACCCATCTTGGATACGGTCGTCCAGGCCCAGTGCGCGAATACCCTGCAAGATCGCGCGCTCGGGTTGGTCCGGTGTCGACAAACATTTGTGCAAGAGTATGCCGTTGCCATCCACTGCAACAAAGTCAGTAAATGTGCCGCCCGTATCGACGCCCAATAAACACAGTGATGACATAGGAATACGCGTATCCAAAAAGCGATATTGTCGCGGCTTCAGCGCTATAAGTCATTATTGGATAGCGCAGGTCAGGCACCTTCCTACAAGGTATGAGGCACGGACCATGTGGTGTGCTGGAACAAAGCGGTGTTTTTGTAGGAGCCCGCCTGAGGGCGACCAGAACGAACGGTAGGGGTTGGATTAATCGCGGTCAGGCCCGCTCCTACACTGCGTAAAGCACGCTGTTAGTCGCGAAGATTTGTAGCACTAAACCTCAAAAGATCATCGGCAATATTTTCGGTAGAATTGGCCCACGCAAATACGAGGTAGGGCTGTGCCAGAACTTCCAGAGGTCGAAACGGTATGCCGGGGCATTCGCCCCCACTTACAAGGGCGAGTGTTCACTCAGGCAACGGTGCGTCAACCGCAGTTGCGCTGGCCGGTGCCCGACAAGCTCAACGAATTACTACGCAACCAAACGGTTCACAGCGTGACTCGACGGGCGAAGTACGTGCTGATCGAACTGGATCAGGGCAGTCTCATGGTGCATTTGGGTATGTCTGGGCGTTTGTATTTTGTGCCAGCCGGAACGCCCGCAGCCAAGCACGATCACGTGGATTTCGCCCTCGACAGTGGCCAGCTGCTTCGCTACACCGATCCCCGCCGCTTTGGCGCGGTGTTATGGCTCGACGGCGAAGCTTCAGAACACCACTTACTCTCGCACCTGGGCCCCGAGCCGCTTTCCGAGGATTTTAATGCCGATTATCTATTCAACCGAGCAAAGGGGCGTAAGGTTCCGGTGAAAACCCTGTTGATGGATGGCAGGGTGGTTGTCGGCGTGGGTAACATCTACGCCAATGAAGCGCTGTTCATGGCGGGTATACGCCCGGACCGCGAGGCGGGCAGCATCAGCAAAGCGCGTTACCAGCGCCTGGTCATGTGCGTAAAACAAGTGTTGGAAAAAGCCATTGCCCAAGGTGGCACCACCTTGAAAGACTTTGTGGGCGGGGATGGCCGCCCCGGCTACTTTAAACAAGAACTGCTAGTGTACGGCCGCGCGGGCTTACCCTGCCCAAACTGCGCGGGGGTGCTAAAAGAAATTCGCCAGGCCCAGCGCAGTACCGTTTTTTGCTCGCGTTGCCAGCGCTAGCACCGTAGGACAGCGTGGCCCGCGAGTGGAGCGAGTGCTGTGGCCAGCCCGCCTGAGGGCGACCAGAACGAACGGTAAGGGTTGGATTAATCGCGGTCAGGCCCGCTCCTACAAAACCCTCGGCTGGTTTATCGCGCGAGCCATAATGACGACTTAAAACCCGGCAATACTGCCCTCGCGCCGGGGGTCGGCACCGCCCAGTAAGCCCTGCTCGGTGATGTGAATTACATGCAGACCGCTGGTTTGGTCGCGCAGTGTCACGGGGTGGCCTCTGCCGCGCATCCTTGCCACCGTGGCGGGGTCGGCTTTGCCGCTTTCCATCTCCACGCCACGCCCCATGGCAATGATATGGCCTTCGGCGATGGCCTCGCCCACGGGCATATTGAGCGCAAGAATGCGGTACAGGCTGGCCGCAACATAGTCGATAATGCGAGCTCCACCGGGACTACCCAGCGCTAACACGGGTTGCTGATTTTTAAACACAATGGTGGGAGCCATAGACGAGCGTGGCCGTTTGCCAGCGGCAACACGGTTGGCAACCAGCGCCCCGTTATTGCTCAGCGGCGAGAATGAAAAGTCCGTGAGCTGATTGTTCAGTAGAAAACCCCCTACCATCACGCGGGAGCCGAAGGCAGTTTCAATGCTGCTGGTCATACTCACCACATTTCCCCAGCGGTCAACAATGCTGAAATGGGTAGTGGAGGGGAGTTCAGGCGACGAGGCCGAGCGGCGTTTGGGGGCTGCTGCCGGGTTGCCGGGCTTCACGTCTGCGAGGACGGCGGCGTTATCGATCAGCGTTGCGCGCTGGCGCAGGTAGTCGCTGTCTACCATTGCTTGGCTGGGCACCTCGACAAAGTCTGGGTCGCCCACGTAGTGGTTGCGGTCGGCGAAGGCCAAGCGCGAGGCCTCAATAAAACCGTGCTGCCAATCGGCGCGCAAGCCCATGCGTTGTTCGTATGCGTCTAGCATTCCCAGAATGGCCAGTACCGTGGTTGCCCCTGACGACGGCGGCGGTGCGCCACATACCGAGTACTCCCGGAAGGACGCGCACAGTGCGTCGCGCTTGATCGCACGGTAATTCGCCATGTCTTGCAGGGTGAGCTCACCGGCACTATTTGGGTCATTGCGAACGGCATCGACAATGGCCTGGGCGAGCTTGCCGCGATAAAAATCCTCGCTGCCGTGTTTTTGTATGCGACCTAGTGTCGCAGCGTAAGCGGGGTTCTTCAGTACATGCCCCACAGGCTTAGGCTGCCAACCGCCGTCTGCGCGCGTAAAAAAGTAGCGTTGAATATAGGGGTTTACAGCCACCTTCGGCATGCGCTCAAGCAAAATATGCAGGCGTTCTGATACCGCAAAACCCTGCTCAGCGAGGCGAATTGCTGGCTCAAACAGTGTCGCCCAAGGCAGTTTGCCATGAGCGCGATGGGCCGATTCCAGCATTGCCAATACGCCGGGTACGCCCACCGAGCGGCCGCCAATCACGGCGTCGAAAAAACGCATGGGCGTGCCATCGGCCTGTAAAAAATACGTGTCGTTAGCGGTGGCTGGCGCGGTTTCCCGGCCGTCCCAACTCTCCAGCACCCCGCGCTGTGCCTGCCAATGAAGCATAAAGGCACCGCCGCCAATGCCAGACGACTGCGGTTCAACCAAACCGAGCACCAATTGCGCCGCAATGGCCGCGTCGACCGCGGAGCCACCTTTTTGCAGCACCCATTTCGCAGCGTCACTGGCATGAGGGTTCGCGGTAACCGCCATTGCGGTTTGGTATCGCGCCGACTTAACTTGGCCGAAGCCGCTCGCCGCTTCCGGAACAATAAGGGGGTCGCTGGCGTGGGCGAACGTGCCCAGGCATAACCAAAGCAATGTCAGCAAGGTTTTGTGCGCTTTCAACAAATTATCCTCCAGTGCAGCGGTGGGAAATGCTCGCCGTGGGCCAGTGTAGCGCAAACCCAGTGGTGGCCTCACAATTTTGTCAAGGGGTGACATAGCGCGCGAGCTTTGTTTATGATCAGTTTCACTTGCGATACCGAACCGTTATCGCGCGCCACGAATTGGTGTCGGTATCCAGGGAAGGAAACGAGATCGGTACAACCATAACAATAAGACGCAAACGATAGCGACCTAGGGAAGGGATTACGATGTTAGAACAGCTCCCCGCTGTGTATATTTTAGCGAACCGAGAAAGTGGCAGCCTGCACAGTGGTGTAGCCGCCAATTTACGACAACACCTCCATGACTATCGCCAGGCCTTGGGTGAGATTCGCAAAGAGGTATTCGAGCTCGTGTATTTTGAGCTTTTTGAAGACCTCGAGCAGGCCTATATGCGAGAGAAACAAATCAAGGAATACTCCCACCGCCGCAAAACCGCCTTAATCGACAGTATTAACCCCAAGTGGGACGATCTCTACCAGACCGGAGAAGAAGCCTGAGCGCCGCGCTTGTTCGTATTCGGTGAATTCGATACCATCTGCCGCCTTAATTGCAATCCGGTGACTTATGAAACGCATCGTATACCCAGGTACTTTCGACCCGATCACCCGCGGTCATATCGATCTGGTAGAGCGCGCCAGCAAATTGTTCGACACCGTTGTGCTCGCCGTCGCGAACAGCGAGAAAAAGCAGCCGATGTTCGCCTTGCAAGAGCGCATGGAACTGTGTGCCGAAGCGCTTTCCCACTTGCCTAATATCGAAGTGTGCAGCTTCACCGGACTGACCGTGGAACTGGCGCAAGAGCAAAACTGCCACAGTATTTTGCGCGGCGTACGCACCGTGGCTGACTACGAGTACGAACTGCAGTTAGCCAATATGAACCGCGCGCTGGCACCGGATTTGGAAACCGTATTCCTGACCCCTGGTGAGTCCCTCTCTTACGTCTCCTCCTCACTGCTGCGCGAAATTGCCAGCATGGGCGGCGACGTTTCACGTTTCGTGCCCGACAACGTCATGGTGGCACTCAATGCCCGCTTCTCACGCAAGTAACGGCAATAGCATGGCACTGCTGATCACCGACGAATGCATCAACTGCGACGTATGCGAGCCAGAGTGCCCTAACGAAGCGATCTATATGGGCGAGGAAATCTACGAAATCGATCCCGCCCGCTGCACCGAATGCGTCGGCCACTTCGACGAACCCCAATGCCAGCAAGTCTGTCCCGTAGACTGCATCCCCCTCGATCCCAACCACATCGAAACCGAAGAACAACTCCTCGCCAAATACCATAAATTGACCGATTGAGCGGAACTGGTCGCGGTCAGGCCCGCTCCTACGGTTGGCGTACATTTTGGTGTAGGGCAGTGTGACCATTGTAGGAGCCCGCCTGAGGGCGACCGGAACGAACGGTAGAGCGTGGAATCAATCGCGGTCAGGCCCGCTCCTACGGTTGGCGTACATTTTGGTGTAGGGCAGTGTGACCATTGTAGGAGCCCGCCTGAGGGCGACCGGAACGAACGGTAGAGCGTGGAATCAATCGCGGTCAGGCCCGCTCCTGCGGTTGGCGTACATTTTGGTGTAGGGCATCGTGTCCCTTGTAGGAGGCCGCCTGAGGGCGACCGGAACGAACGGTAGTGTGTGGAATCAATCTCGGTCAGGCCCGCTCCTGCGGTTGGCGTACATTTTGGTGTAGGGCATCGTGTCCCTTGTAGGAGCCCGCCTGAGGGCGACCGGAACGAACGGTAGCGTGTGGAATCAATCTCGGTCAGGCCCAATAAAACTGCGAATTACAATGGTTTCATAGCGGCCCTAAAGGCAGGTTTTCACCAAAACTGCTAATTTATAAAAAATGCCTGACACAAGGACGTGCTCATGCCGAAAAAAATATCGCGTGGTTATGCGCTACGAACGGGGCGGCGCTCAATAATGGGCCAAACCTACATGGTCACAACGGTGACGTGGCAGCGACAAAGTCTCTTCCACAACCTCCAGCTAGGTCGTTGCGTTTCACGATCAATCTGTTCTTCACCCTACGCAGATACAGTGGCCCATGTTGTAATGCCTGACCACTTTCACTGGCTTTTTGAGCTAAAAGATCGAAGCCTTTCAGAAGTCGTTCAGCGAGTTAAAACCGAATCTGCCAAACAGATAAATCACACTCTAAATCGCCCCTCAGCAAAAGTCTGGCAACCCGGTTTCTATGATCACGCCTTGCGCTGCGACGAAGACCTGCGCGCAGCGGCGCGATATATCATTGCCAACCCACTTCGCGCAGGATTGGTTGACGATCTTGGTCACTATGCACTGTGGGATGCAGTGTATTTATAGTTCAGGGGGGGCGCGGTCTACACACCTGACTGCGTAGCCCTGCATGAATAAAACGGTGGTTTTTGTAGGACAGCGTGGCCCTTGTAGGAGCCCGCCTGAGGGCGACTGGAGCGAACGGCACGGATGGGGTTTGGTCGCGGTCAGGCCCGCTCCTACACGAACGGCCAAGGCAGGTTCATTGTAGGACAGCGTGGCCCGCGAGCAGAGCGAGTGCTGTGGCCAGCCCGCCTGAGGGCGACCAGAACGAACAGTAGGAATCGATCGATCGCGCTCAGGTCCACTACCCACGACACTCCCAGCGGTCATGGGGCGCGCCGTGCTGCAGGTTATGGCTGGTCGTAGTGCCCACCAATGGCGAAGATATAAATGGATTTATCGTCGAACCGATATATCAACCGGTCTTTCTGTGAAATCCGTTTTGACCAAAGGCCGGAAAGGTTATGTTTCAGTGGCTCAGGTTTTCCCAAGCCGGAAGAGGGGTCGTTGGATCGGAGCATTTCTCTGAGCAATTTACATAAGGCTTTGTGCAAGCGCTTATCTTTTTCGCGCACGGCCTCATAGGTTTCCCAGGTATTACCCTCAAATACCAGTGATCTCATTCATTTGCTCGTCAGTCGGTTTGTAGCCTTGGCTGCGGGTATGGGTGTCAAGGGAGTCGGCAATTTGCTGCATCAGGCCTTTGTTCTGGAGCACGTAAAGAGTTTCTTGCTCTCGCTCCCAGTCGTCGGCACTAATGACCACAAATGCCTCGCCAGCCCTTCTCGTAACCTTGAGGGGCTCATGCCGGCTAACTACTTCTTCTACAACACTTTTCAGGTTGTCTCTAAACTTGTTTACGCTAATGGTGTCCATACGGGCGCCCTCATGTACGGAAATGCCGTACAACTTTATACCATAAACCCTAATAAGGCCAAAGATTTTGGTCGCGGTCAGGCCCGCTCCTACGCACCTGCGTAGCCCTGCATGAATAAAACGGTGGTTTTTGTAGGACAGCGTGGCCCGCGAGCAGAGCGAGTGCTGTGGCCAGCCCACCCGAGGGCGACCGGAACGAATGGCACGGGTGGATTTGGTCGCGGTCAGGCCCGCTCCTACGCACCTGCGTAGTCCTGCATGAACAAAGCGGTGGCTTTTTAGGACAGCGTGGCCCGCGAGCAGAGCGAGTGCTGTGGCCAGCCCGCCTGAGGGCGACTGGAGCGAACGGCACGGATGGATTTGGTCGCGGTCAGGCCCGCTCCTGCTTGGTGATGAATCGCGGCTACGGCCTACAATACGCAGGCCGCGCCGCGCCTGTACTACTTATCCGACTTGTATTCGTAGTGGTAGTAACCATACCCGTAGCCGTAGCCATAACCCGACGCACGGCGCTCTACGGCGTTAAGGACAACGCCCTTCACAGTAATACCGTTTTGTTCGAAGCGCTGTTTAGTCACTTCCAGCTCTTTAATCGGGTTCAGGCCAAAGCGGGCAACGATCATGGTCACGCCACACTGGCGGCCCACAATGGCCGCATCGGTAACGGCCATAATTGGCGGGGTATCGACAATAACAAGGTCAAACTGTTCTTTTACTTCATTGAGCAGGTCAGTCAGTTGCTGGCTCATCAATAATTCCGACGGGTTGGGAGGAATCACCCCACGAGGCATGACAAACAGCTCGCCAACGCGTGTCGGTTTTATCGCTTCTTGAACGCTAATGCGCTTGCCCAATACGTCGCTCACCCCGTTATCTGGCTGCATGCCAAACATCTTGTGCATATAGCCTTTGCGAAGGTCCATATCGATCAGTAGTACGCGCTGACCGGCCTGAGCAACTACCGCCGCAAGGTTACCGGAAACAAACGACTTACCCACATTGGGGCTGGGGCCGGAGATCATCATCACATTGTTTTCAGCTTCCAGCATGGCAAAGTGCAGGCTGGTGCGCAGGTTGCGCAGGCTTTCAATGGCGATATCCGTCGGGTTTTTGTGGGCCAGCAAGTCGTGTGGGTGCTGGTTTTTGTGTTTCTTGCGAATGGCTTGGCGACGTCTGCCCACACCATCGAGCTTACGCTGCTCATCGGAAAGCGGAATGCTGGTATATACCGGCAGGCCAATAGCCTCGATATCATCGGGGTTTTCAACACCGCGATTCAGTGCCGAGCGCACCAACACCAAGGCTACCGAAAGGAAGCCGCCCAACAGCGTGGCAATCACTACAATCAGTGCTTTTTTGGGCTTAACGGGCTCCTCAACATCGACCGCGGCGTCATCAACTACTCTTACGTTCCCGACAGTTCCCGCGCGAATAATGTCCAATTCTTGGATGCTGTTCAGCAGCTGTGTATAGATTTCGGTCCCTACTTCTAGGTCGCGTTTCAGCCCTAGCAATTCCTGCTGTGTGCCAGGCAAGCCCTTTATACGCTTGTCCATCTGGTTTTTGCGCGATTGCAGCTCCGCCATTTGGTCGCGCCAGGCTTGGTAGTTCGGGTGGTCGCGGGTATACAGCCTGTCCAGCTCTGCTTGCTTTAATTGAAGTTCAGAGATGCTGGTCTCAATTTCTACAACTTGTTCAAGCAACGCCTCAGCTTCTGCACTAATATTTACCGACCCTGCTTTGACCTGATAGCTATTAAACTCGGCCTCTGCTTTCTCCAGGTCTTTTTTGATAATAGGCAATTGCTTACGGAGAAACTCTAAACTCTTCGATGCCTCTGCAGATTGGCGCTCTACGTTTTGGCGAACATAGAACTGCGAAATAGTGTTAAGTATATCCTCGGCAAACTCCGGCGACTTATGTTCAAAAGCCAGGGCAATGATGCCGGAGTCTTTACCGCGCTCCGAAGCGCCTAGCTCCTCTTGCAGCTCGATAATAGCGCTAAGGCGGCGGTGCTTAATTACGCTGAAGCGAGTTCCTGGCCTGGCGTTCAATGATTGCACGTAAATGCTGAAACCGGATTCAACACGCTTTTCACCGGTTTTACCTTCCAGTATCGGGGTTCCCTTTGGCCCAAATAATTGGTAGCGGCCACTTTCTTTAGCGATCAACTCCAGCTCTTCGCCATAGAGCGCGTCTGGTACATTTAACTCAGTAATTGCTAGCTTCTCGCCTCCCCAGGCATATTGATCCAGCCCTGAAATAGGGGTGGCTAGCTCACCGTCCGCACCTTTAAACTTCCTTGCAATGGCGCTGCCCAATATTGGTGCGTATACAGGTTCGGCTTCGATCGCTAGGTGCAGTTTGTCTACGGTAGAGCCAACAACACTTCGGCTCTTAATAAGCTCGATTTCTGTAACCGCTTCAGACTCACTGCCGAGCATTTCCGTAATGTCGCTCATGCCGGGCAGGCCGGGCTGCTTTTCTTCTACCTGTATAATTGCGGTGGCTTGGTATATCGGTGTCGCGAGAAGCGCGTAGGCTACACCCAAAATCGTAAATACTGATGTAATGGCGACGATAAGGTTTTTGTTGTCCCAAAGGGTGCCGATCAAAGCCAGCAGGTCTATTTCATCTTCAGTACTCGAAGGCTGGGGCTGCGCAGTGGGTGATTGTGTACTCATGTAATAACTTCCAGCGAGCTCAGCATCATGCTGAGAGTGTTTATACGTTGCTTTTTAATACTAAATTTATCGAGTGTCAGTCGTTGTTATCGCCCAAGTCGTCGATAACACCCACAGCCGAAACGCTCGGCAGCAACTGACTCAAGAAGCGGTTCCAGCGGGTGATCGGCGCAGGTGACACATACACAATATCGCGCGGCGACAGCGTGAACTTATCCGCCAACATAAAGCCAACGGCAGAGGCTGCGTTTAGGTGGTAGATGGTGGCGTTATAAACGGGCATGCCGTCCTCGTCGCGGCTTACCCCGGTGTTGCGCAGCACGTATATGCCGCGGCCGTCGGCGCGGTTTTCATTAATGCCATTGGCGCTGGCCAGTGCCTCGGCCAGGCTGGTGCCTGTGCGGGACATAAGAATGCCCTGTGGCCGGTTAACTTCGCCGAGTACAAAGACTTTGTCGGCGTCATTGCGTGGCACGTGAATCAGGTCGCCGTGTTGCAGCAGCAGGTTTTCACTCCAGGCGCCGGTTTCATAGAGCGAGCGCAGCGAGATGCTCTGAGTTTCACCATTGCGCGTTAGTTGAATGTCGCCCCACGAGGCATTGTTGGCGAGGCCGCCCAACTGCTCAATGGCGTCGATCAGCGTGAGCGGAATTTTGGTTACTGGCACAACGCCGGGCTGACGAACTGCGCCACTCACGTACACACGCTGGCTTCTGAAATCGGCCACGCGCACATCGACTTGCGGGCGCTTAATTACCGAGGCCAGCTTTTGCTCTAACTGCGCCTTAATTTCGGCCGTTGTCAGGCCATTCACTTGTAGCTCGCCGGCATAGGGGTAGAACACCGTGCCGTCGGCTTTCACCTCGTTACCGCCCTCGGCGGCCGTGCGGAAGGAACCCGCGGGAATTGTTAGTTCGGGGTGTTCCCACACCGTAATGGTCAGTACATCGCCGGGACCAACACGGTATTGGTAGTCACTAAGCTGCTGTTCCAAGTCACTGCTCAGTGCTGCTTGGTGAGCGGCGGGGGTGTTCATATTGGCGAGCAGGGTCGCATTAATGGGAATGTAGCGAATCTCGGTTTCGGCGGGGGTGTAATCCTCTGGGGTATCGTTAAACCACACGGAATTCATGCGGCTCATATTACTGCCCGGTACTACCGTGCATGCTGCGCAGCTCAGCACTAATGCGCTGGCAAGCAAATTTTTCACTTTCATTCCCTAACCCTTGCTTACACCGCTGGCCACGTGGTGCCAGCTAGTCCATAAATAATGTTTTATTTTCTCTACGAGTCGTATCGTCGCTATTACCAGCGATAGCGCGCCTCGATGAAGGCGCTTTCTATGCCGTGGTCGTAGTTATACAGTTGCAGGCTATCATCCACCTTGATGTAGCCCACTTCGGCGTTCAAGCCGCCAAATTGCTGGCTGTAACTAATTTCCAAGGTATTGCCTTCACCCTGGCTGCGGCCAGCAGCGCCGCGAACGCCGCCATCAATATTTAAGGCAACGTCCGAGTAACGCAATGACCAACGGCTACCGTCCGGCAGCATCCAGTCCAAGCCGAGGGTGTCCAGCTCGCTGTCATTGTCGATGCTGGCACCAATGGCGCGGCCCTTGTAGCGATAGCCATTCTTGTAAATGGCATGTTCATACACGTAGTTACTGCGCTCATCGCCGATCAGCGCGCCCGCTGTGGTTTGGGTGCGCTCTAAAAACCAGTGCAGGCGGTGCTTTTCAATCGCAAACAAGCCATTCAGGCCCACTACATGGGTTAAGCGAGAGGGTTGGTAGCCGCTTTCATCTTCGCCAATATGCTGGATGTAAGCGCCTTGATTGCCCCAAGGCGTCGCCCACAGCATTTTCACATCGAAACCGGCCAGCTGATTGCCCGGCTCATTTTCCTGAGTAAGTCCGCCGTCCCCGCGGTTGTCATTACCCAGCATAAGATCCTTAAAACTGGAAAAGTTCTCATCGCGGCCATCGCCACCCCACTGGGCGGTGCGGCTGGCAGCAATTTCCAACCACTGTGCGGGCTTAACCGCTACACGCATTCCTAACAATTTTGCGCCGGGTACTGCGCGTTTCCCTTCCAGCTGACCGGCAAAGGCCTGCAGTTGCCAAGGGCCAAGCCAGCTCAACAGCGGCGTTTCAAATTCATGGGCGCGGTTACGTTGCAGGCTAATGCCTGGAACCGGCCGCGCATTGTTGGAAAGCAATAAACTGCTCTGCCAGCCGGCGCCCCACCAGCGGTCAATGGCGCCCAGCGTTACGCCCCAATTGCCAAAGGCCCGTGCAAGATAGCTGCCATCTAAACGGCGGTGTTCGCGCGGCGCATCGGGAATGTCATAGCTGAGGCGCAACTTGCCTGCCCAACTGCTGCTCATAAATTCAGCGGAAACCGCGCCGTATTCGGGAGCATTGTTGCTGTCGCCGAAGCCGGTTAAAAATCGACGTTCCTGCTCGCTGTGAGCAAGCTCGATACTGGCGCTAAAGGGTTTGCGCTCCTGTTCAAAGCGAGCCAGCAAAGCGTCGAGTGCTTGGCGTTCCAGTGCACTAATATTGCGGGCCTGGGCGCGTTTCAGGTCAGGTAAAATACTGCCCCACATCAGTGGCCATTGAGTGGTTGGCGCGGTAATAATGCCGGTGCTGGATAGCAGCTCAATATGGTGGCGCAAATCCAGCTCGTTTGGCCCAATCCAAGGCTTTGCGCTGGCAATAGAAGACGCCACAGCACTAGCGGCCAATAAACAGGCAGACAAAGAAAACGCTTTACACCGCTGGCCAATCAACATGCCTTGGAATTCCATCCTTTTTAGTAATTACGCGAACACCCCGCGCCGCTGTTTACAACGCCAATATTCCAAACAGGCGAATGCGCCGCAATCATACGCGTGACGTAACAAGAAGGACAAGGATCATGCCAACGAACTGTGACAATGTCACGACATTGCCAATATCACCCCATAGCCACCCGGGCCCCAGGACTCTTGCTTGTGTAGGAGCGGGCCTGACCGCGACCACACTTCACATCGCCCAACCCACAGCGCATTCACGCCCGCACCAAAACAGCCCGCCCAACAACTCGGCGCACAAACCCAGTGCCGCTTCCGTAGGGCTGCGCGCCCGTGACGTTGTAGGACAGCGTGCCCCATGACCATAGGGAATGTCTTGGGTAGCGGGCCTGACCGCGACCTTTGCCAGCGCGCCTCCAATGATGCCGCCCTATACCCCCAAGAACTTCTCAACACCTCACCCAAATTAACCAAACCGTAGCAATTCGCTGTCACACTACGCGCCGGAACAAGACGAGCTCGGCAAGCTGGGTGTTAAGTCAACATTGGCGTAAAACCTGCATTACAATTCGATGCCAGGCGCAGGGTGGGTTGGCAAGCTTAGCAGCTCTGTGCTGCGCCGATCTTGTCACTATGTCATCTTGTTAGGGATTTGCGGTTGGCTTTTGCACTGATGTGGCGCAAAATAGCGCCCCCTAAATAAGGCTGCCTTGTAAGAAAATCGCGATTGCTGCGAGTGTCTTTTAAACACATATGGTGTGAGAGATAAACGTTTTGTGTCTCGCGACAGCACAGGGTATTCGGTCGTCCTCGCATTACGGACAATCTAGCGAGCGTGGGTAAACGTCCCTGTTGTGCAGAGCCTGCAAGCAGTTGATGTAAAACTACTGAAAAGCCCTTGGTACCGTCAAGGAGGAGCAAAGTCATGCATGACAAGCCATTTATTTCAGAATCTAAGATAAGGCTGGCGCTACTTCACCGTGTAGGTGATATCTGTGTTATCCCTCTTTCTGCCTATTTTTGCCATGGCTTGGTGTATCAAAGCCTGAGCTTAAGTAATTTCTTAGGCTTGAGTGTGGCTATCAGCGTGTTAATCGCGCTTTGGCTGTACCCTGCCATCGGCTTGTACCGAGCATGGCGTGGAGAGAGCACGGGTAAAGAGCTGCTTAATGCTGCCCAGGCGTGGACCTTCAATTTCCTCATCTTGTCCTTCTTGCTCTATTTCACTAAGAACGCTGACTCCGCCCGCATTGAATTTTTCTCGGCATGGTTTATGGCTGGCTTGTTCAGCCTGCTGGGAGTACGGGCCGCTATTCGTGCTTTGCTCAACAATGCCCGGCGAAAAGGCCGCAATAAGACCCACGTGGTCGTGGTGGGCGATAACGGCCTCGCAACCAGCACGATCCAGAATCTAAAAAAAGCAGAATGGGCCGGCTTTAGCGTAAAAGGCTATTTTGGCGAGGGCGAAATAGCCGGAGAACGCCGCTTAGGTGGTTTTCACGAAATTAATGAGTACTTGGAAAGCGATAAAGACGCCGTCGACCAAATATGGATTGCTATGCCCCTCTCTAAAGAGAAGGAGATCAATCAAATTCTGGAGGAGCTGCGTTTCGCTACACAAGACGTTCGTCTTATTCCTGGTATTGAGGGTTTCCGCTTAATCAATAACTCGGTGGCACAAATAGCCGACATGCCCGTTATTAACCTGCAAGTGTCCCCAATGACGGGTATTAACCGCTTCGTTAAAGCCGTGGAAGACCGGGTTTTGGCCGGCATCATTCTGACTTTGATTAGCCCAATTATGATCGCCTTGGCCATAGGTGTGAAGCTGTCGTCACCGGGGCCTGTGTTCTACCGACAAGAGCGGGTTAGTCGTGCGGGCAAGCCATTCATGATGTACAAATTTCGCTCCATGCCAGTGGATACAGAAAAAAACGGCGTTCAATGGGGCAATGCTGGTAGCAAAGCGACGAATAAATTCGGCCAGTTTATTCGCAAAACCAGCTTGGATGAGTTGCCGCAGTTTCTAAATGTTTTGTTTGGCGACATGTCAATTGTAGGGCCGCGTCCGGAACGAACACAGTTTGTTAACGAATTCAAACATGATATCGACGGCTATATGCAAAAGCATATGGTTAAGGCCGGAATTACCGGTTGGGCGCAGATCAATGGCTGGCGAGGTGATACGGATCTCCAAAAACGCGTTGAGTGCGATCTTTATTATATAAATAATTGGTCTGTCTGGATGGACGTCAAGATAATTTTCATGACAATCAGTCGGGTCTTTCGTGATCAAAATGCCGCGTAAGGCTGTTGTTTCTTAGTGTGGTGTTTGTAGCCAGTGATTGGGTGAGGTCGTCGGGAGGATGTTCCTATTTTGTTTTGTTTGGTTGGTTTATTTTGCCATTGGGTTACGTTTTTTTAAGCACGCCCTTGATGTTTATTGGGTTTTTGTGCTCGCTCTTGGGCCCTATTTTATAGTTTATCCGATATTTTGGGGGGTTGTTGCGGATAAGGAGTTTCATAACCTTTATGTGTACTCTGGGCAGGTAGTAGCGTATGCGCTCGGGGCGTTTCTTGCGGTAAATTTCCGTTCGTTATCGCCTCCTGGGCTCGTGATAAATTTGAGTGGTTACCAGCGGGAGATAAGCTTTCTTGTAAATATATTCAGTGCGCTGGCTCTTGGGTCCGTTTTATTGTTGATTGTCATGTTGGGCGGTCATGCGGCGATAAAGAATAATCTGGCAAGTCTGGTTGAGGCAATTCCGGAGCTTGGGTGGTCTGGGAAGTTGGCTTGGGAGCTTATTTTTTTATATTTCTTCGCGACGTGCTTTATGATCATCGGGGGGTATAAAAAACGCTATATTATAATTCATTTTGTTGCTGGGGTTATAATATACAGTTATTTCGGGCGGCGAGGCGTTATATTGAGTGCGCTTATGCTGGTTTCCTTTGTCTATTACTATGTTAATGGGCGTCGGCTGAGTGTTTGGGTCGCATTTGTTGGTGCTCTTGGCTTCTCTGTTTTGGCGGTCTTTCTTTTGTACATAAGGCTGCAGAGCTATGATAGTGATAGTGGTGGCTCATCTATAGAGATTTTTAATTCTCCTGAATTTTATATATCTGAAGTTGCGGTAAACATTGTTGATAGTTTTGGAGTATCGCATGCTTACCGGCTTGGTTTGGATTACCTGCCTTATTGGTTTAGGTCTGCTTTTGGTTTGGATTCTGCGGCAGAGTTTGATTCTCTTGGGCATTATGTTGCTAAGATTTTTTATCCTCGATTTGGTGCGGGTGTGCCCCCCTCTTTTTTTGGGGCAAACTATATGAATTTTGGGGCTTATGCGCCAATTATTGTATTTTTTTTGGGTTTTTTTATCACAGTCACCTTTAGGTCGCTTTGCCAATTTTCGGGGCATAAGTATTTTTATCCGCTACTTCCCGGGATGTTTTTAGTTTTTTCGTATAATTTTTTCAGATTAGGTGATTTTTGGCTTTCTGTTTCGAGTTCATTGAGGTTGGTGGGGTGCGTAATTTTGGCTGTTTTGGTGGCGAGAAGTTTGGTGCCAAAAAGGAATAATTATGATTAGTGTGGTTATGGCTACTTATAATGGTGAGCGTTTTTTGGTGCAACAACTTGAGTCTATTTTGGAGGATTTGCCGAATGATGCTGAGTTGGTCATCGTGGATGACTTTTCTCGCGATGGTACAAGAAGGATTTTGCAAGAAGTTTCTGACGAAAGAGTGAAAACATTTTTTAATGATAGAAATCTCGGGGTGACGAAAAGCTTTTCCAAAGGCCTTGAGGCCTGCCGGGGTGAGTACATATTTTTGGCTGATCAAGATGATTTTTGGGTAAAAGGGAAGGTCGAGCGTTGTGTCGAGCTTTTGCAGAGCTATGACTTGATTTGTCATGATTGTGCAGTCGTTGATGAAAATATGCAGACTATATCCAGTAGTTATATTGATTTTCGTCGCTCGGCTGTAGGGATTTGGCGAAATGTACTTAGGAACGGCTACATAGGATGTTGTATGGCGTTCAGAAGGAGCGTTTATTTAAAGGCTCGTTCGGGTGTCGCCGTCGCGCCAATGCATGACGTATGGCTTGGTTTGGTCGCTGAAATATTCCGCTTCAGGGTGGCCTTCGTTAAGGAGTCGCTGGTTTTGTATAGGCGGCACGGCAATGTTGTTACCAAAACAGGACTTAGAAAATTTGTTGTCCCTAGTCTGGGGGCGATTTTATCTCGTGTGAAACTTGTTGCGAAGTTGCTGGCTATAAGATTGGAGGGCTGAAATGAATAGGGATAATTTTGCCGCGTTGATAGCTAAGCGGTTGTCTGAGGAGTTGCCTTCTCTTAAAAAAAGTTATCAAAATAGTGTGGGCGGAATAGGGTATTTTTATATCGATAATTTACTTCCGGGGGATGTGGCTGAGAATATATACAAAGCATTTCCAAGTCCTGAGTTGATGGTTCGGAAGAAAAGTCTTAGGGAATATAAGTACATAGCCGCTCAGATGAATAGCTATGAGCCTATTCTTGAAGAGATTATATATGCGTTTCAGGCGCCAGAAGTTGTCGCGATAGTAGAAGATATTGTTGGGGTTGATGGTTTAATTCCAGATGAATATTTATATGCGGGTGGGATTTCTTTGATGGGGGAGGGCAATTACCTGAATCCTCATTTAGATAACTCTCATGATAAAGACCGAGAGAATTGGAGGGCTTTCAATCTCCTGTACTATGTTACTCCAGACTGGGATCCGGAGTTCGGTGGCAATCTTGAGCTTTGGCCAGACGGCCCAGGTGTGTTGTCGTCGCGCACTGTTGTGGATAGCCTGTTTAATAGGCTAGCTGTCATGGTTACCCACAACAGTAGTTGGCATTCTGTTAGTCCGATTACGGCAGATAAAAGACGTTGTTGTGTTTCAAATTATTATTTTTCGCGATCTCCAATGAAAGAAAGTGATTCATTTCATGTCACATCATTTAGGGGGCGGCCGGAGCAAAAAGTAAGGGATTTAGTGCTTAAGGCGGATATTGCCGCGCGCTCGGCAGTTAGAAAAGTGTTTAAGAAAGGGATCGTGGAAAACCCTCATGTCTATAAAAAGTAAAATTCTTGTAACGGGTGGGGCTGGCTTCATTGGCAGTGCTGTCGTTCGTCATATACTCACTAATACCAGCCATTCTGTGGTGAATGTTGATGCACTGACGTATGCGGGTAATTTGGAATCAATTCCGGCTGAGCTGCACAGCGAGCGTTATGTTTTCGAGCATGCCGATATTTGTGATGGTGTGGCCATGGCGCGCCTGTTTGCCGAGCATCAGCCCGATGCGGTGATGCACCTGGCTGCGGAAAGCCATGTCGACCGCTCGATAACTGGCCCCGGTGCTTTTATTCAAACAAATATTGTGGGTACTTATACCTTGTTGGATGCCGCGCTTCATTACTGGCGTGGTCTTGATGAGGCGCGCAAAGCTGCGTTTCGCTTCCATCATATTTCTACCGACGAGGTCTATGGTGACCTTGAGGGCACCAACGACTTGTTCTTAGAAACCACTCCTTATGCCCCCAGTTCGCCCTATTCGGCGAGTAAGGCGGGTTCAGACCACTTGGTTCGTGCCTGGCATCGCACCTACGGTTTGCCGGTGCTGATTACTAATTGTTCGAACAATTACGGCCCCTACCACTTCCCGGAAAAACTGATTCCACATGTGATTCTTAATGCCTTGGCGGGTAAGCCGCTGCCGGTTTATGGCAATGGCCAACAGATTCGCGATTGGTTGTATGTGGAAGACCATGCCCGTGCCCTGTTTAAAGTGGTTACCGAAGGCGAGGTTGGCGAGACCTACAATATTGGCGGCCATAACGAAAAGCAGAATATCGATGTGGTACGCACGCTCTGCGCCCTGCTGGAAGAGTTGGCTCCTGATAACCCCAACTCCATTGCCAGTGGTCGCGAGGGTGGCTTTGCCAGTTTGATCACGTTTGTCACTGACCGCCCCGGCCACGACGCCCGTTATGCGATTGATGCCGGTAAAATCGAGCGCGAACTGGGCTGGGTGCCGGAAGAAACGTTTGACACCGGCCTGCGCAAAACCGTGCAATGGTATCTGGATAACGAATCATGGTGGCAGCGCGTGCTTTCCGGCGACTATCAGTTGGCGCGCTTGGGCGAGGCTGTCTAGTAGCCTCATCTGAAGGCTGCCCTGATATGTTTAAAAGCGTCACTAAGATGACGAAGTAGTAAAGACCCCACAGGACATTTATGAAACCCTATAAAGGCATTATTCTCGCGGGCGGCTCCGGCACCCGTTTGCACCCTATTACCATGGGGTGTTCCAAACAGCTGCTACCCATTTATGACAAGCCAATGATCTACTATCCCTTGTCGGTGCTCATGCTGTCGGGTATTCGCGATATTTTGGTGATTTCTACGCCGACCGATTTGCCGGGCTTCCAGCGCTTGTTGGGAGACGGTAGTCAGTTTGGTGTCAATATTTGCTATGAAGAGCAGCCCAGTCCCGACGGCTTGGCTCAGGCGTTCACTATAGGTGCAGACTTTATCGGCAGCGATAACGTTAGTCTGGTGCTCGGTGACAATATTTTTTACGGCCAGCACTTCAGTGAAAAGCTTAAGGCCTCGGTTGCCCGTGAAGAGGGTGCAACGGTGTTTGGCTATCATGTGACAGACCCTGAGCGCTTCGGCGTGGTAGATTTCGATGAGCAGGGTCGGGCCTTGAGTATCGAAGAAAAGCCTGCCCAGCCGAAGTCTAACTATGCGGTGACGGGTCTTTATTTTTATGACAATGATGTGGTTGAGATAGCCCGTAACATTAAGCCCTCTCCTCGGGGTGAGCTGGAAATTACAGATGTGAACATGGCGTATCTTGAAGCCGGTAAACTCAATGTTCAGGTGTTGGGGCGAGGCTTTGCTTGGCTGGATACCGGCACCCACGATTCGCTGCTTGAGGCAGGCCACTTTGTTCAGACTGTTGAGCATCGTCAAGGCCTTAAGGTGGCGTGTTTGGAAGAAATCGCTTACCGCCAGGGCTGGATTAATCAAGGCGAGTTGCTGCTGCAAGCTGATGCCCTCAAAAAAACCGGTTACGGTCAATACCTGAAGCGTGTGGCTGAGGGTTATAAATAATGAAAGTTATTCCCACTAAACTTAAAGATTGCGTGATTATTGAGCCAAAGGTGTTTGGTGATCACCGCGGTTTTTTTTTAGAAACCTTCCAGGCTGAGCGTTACCGCGACGAGGCCGGCATAGAGCTGCCTTTTGTGCAAGACAACCATTCCCGCTCGGGGGGGGGGGGGTTGCGCGGCCTGCATTTTCAAAAAAACAAGCCTCAGGGCAAGTTAGTAAGAGTCGTGAGTGGCGAAGTTTTTGATGTGGCTGTCGATATTCGCAAGGGTTCGCCAAGCTTTGGCTTATGGGAGGGGGTCATCCTGTCGGAAGACAATCACCGCCAGTTTTGGGTGCCACCGGGCTTCGCTCACGGTTTTGTTGTGCTTAGTGAAACAGCGGATTTTGAGTACAAGTGTACCGATTATTATGACCCCTCCGACGAGGGGTCGCTGCGTTGGGACGACCCGGACCTTGCAATAACTTGGCCTGAAATCAGTGGAGAAACCTTTAAGTTGTCTGACAAAGACGCCGCAGCACCTGGTTTTAGTGCACTGTGTAAGGAGTTGGGTGTATGAGGGTGTTGCTGACTGGTGCCAACGGGCAGCTGGGTCGTTGCGTGCAAGATGTGTTTGCCGCGAGCGGGCATGAATTGACAGCCTTTGACCGTTTAGCTCTGGATATCAGTAATAGCGAGTCGGTTAATTCTGTAGTGGGTAAACACTGCCCGCAGGTGATCATAAATGCGGCAGCGTATACGGCGGTCGACAAAGCAGAGGCTGAGTCGGAGTTGGCGGCGCAGATAAATACCGTGGGAGCCGCCAATTTGGCGCGCGCGGCGAATGATATTGATGCGTTACTGATTCATATATCCACCGACTATGTATTCGACGGCAGAAAAACTACACCCTATGTTGAAACTGACGCCACGAATCCCCAGGGGGTTTATGGCCAGACCAAGTTAGCGGGTGAGCAGGAGATTCAGCACCACTGTAGCAAGCACCTGATTTTGCGTACGGCATGGGTATTCAGTGAATACGGTAATAATTTTGTTAAAACTATGCTGCGCTTGGGTAAAGAGCGTGACGCTCTGAGTGTGGTGGATGACCAGGTTGGCTGCCCGACATACGCAGGTGATATTGCGCGGGCCTGTTTGTCGGTCTGTGAGGCGGCAGAGGCTGGTCAGGCAAAGTATGGTGTCTATCATTACTGTGGCGGCGAAGCCGTAAGTTGGTATGAATTTGCTTCGATTATCTTCGAGCAGGCCGTGGCTAAGGGGCTGTTGCCCAAGATGCCGTCGCTGGCGGCGATTACCACCGAGCAGTATCCGACTCCGGCCGTGCGGCCGGCCTACTCCGTGCTGGATGAAGCACGGTTCCTCTCTGATTATGGAGCTTCGCCGTTAAAGAGTGGTGAAGCAATTCGTGTTTGTCTGGAAAGGCTTGCTAATGACTGATGTTACAGTTGTTATCCCTACGTATAACGGTGGAGATATATGGCGTCAATCTGTTGAATCGATATTGCAGCAGAATTTAAAGCCAGCAAAAATTCTTGTCATTGATTCTAGCTCAGCGGATGACACGGTTCTGGTGGCTAAAAACGCTGGATTTAATATAAAAGTTATTGATAAGTCTGATTTTGACCACGGTGGTACAAGAACACTCGCGTTAAAGGATGTGGAAACCGAGATTGTTATATTTATGACGCAGGATGCGATCTTGGATAACGAATGTGCATTCGAAAACCTATTAAAAGTTTTTGATAACCAGAGTGTTAGTGCGGCTTATGGCCGACAGCTTCCGCATTATGATGCGAATCCTTTGGCAATCTATGCCAGAGAAAATAGTTATGGCTGTGAGAGTTATGTAACATCGTTGAGCGATGATTTTCCAAAAGGATTTCGCAAGGCCTTTATGTCTAACTCGTTTGCGGCATATAGAGTTGCAGATTTGAACGCTCTAGGTGGTTTCCCTGAGCGATTGATTTTGGGTGAGGATTCCTATTTTTCTGCGAAGGCTCTTATGGCTGAGAAGTCGGTGGCCTATGTGGCGGATGCGATTGTTAGGCATTCACATAACTATAAGGCTATTGAAGAGTTTAAAAGATACTTCGATATAGGTGTTTTCCATTCTGATCAAAGTTGGATGCTTGATGAGCTTGGGAGTGCTGAAGGTGAAGGTTTAAGGTTTGCGGTCGGCCAAATCGTTTTTTTGATAAAGAGAGGGGAGATTCGGATGGTTTTTTCCTCTGCGCTTGCGTCGTTGGCGAAATATATAGGTTATAAGCTTGGTAGGGGGCATGCTGGAATTCCACTCTCTTTGTGTAGAAAAATGTCAATGTACAAGGGCTATTGGCAATAGATGTTTTATTTCCGAAGTGGAGACAGACTTGTGCAGAAAAGTTTTTTTCTTTCAGCTGGGATCGCGCTGTTTGTCAGGGTTATGGGGGCGGTAGCGTCTTTTTTAGCTACATTTTTTGTGGCAAGGTTTTTAGGGGTTGATGAGTCCGGCTACTATTTTATGATGATTGCTCTTGTGACCATATTGGTAGCTGCGGGTGGCGTAGGGCTTGAGGATGCTTCGGTAAAGTTAGCTGGCATTAATCGAGGATTGGCCTGGTCTTATTATAAAAAAGTAATGCTTGTTGCCTCCTTTGGCGGGGGTGTGGTTAGCCTTTTGCTATTTTTTTCGGCCGAAATTATTTCGGATAGGTTTTTTTCAAAACCGAATATGGCCGCAGTTTTTAAAGCTGTTTCACCGGGTGTCTTTTTTCAAGTTTTGTACACAATAACGGCTTTCTGTTTGCAAGGGTTGCGAAAGGCATCTGAATCGATATTGGTCTTAATGATTATGATAAACGTCATGGTTGTTCTGGCTGTTATAACTGGTGTTGCTTCGTCAGCCTCCGAGTTGGCCTTGTGCTATTCATTTTCATCCGTAGTTATTTTCGCTTTGGGCTTTGTCATTGTTTGGCGCCACTGTTTCAATTCGAGAGAAGGGGAGTTTCCATGGCCTAGGATTTTTAATAGCTGTATTCCCTTGTGGCCAGTGATGTTTATGACGCAGGTGCAGATATGGTCTGGACAGTTTTTGGCTGGTGTTTACTTGGATGTTGGAGAGTTGTCTCGGCTTTCCATTGCGTATCGTTTGGCGATGCTAACAAGCTTTATGCTGACCGCAGTTAATTTGGTTGTAGGGCCTCGTTTTTCTAGATTGTGGGAAGATGGAGATAAAGAAGGTTTGGTGGCCTTATCTAATAAAGCGCTTGGTTTTATCGTGATTTTTTCATCTCCTCTCATATTGGGTATGCTGCTGTTCCCTAGAGTCCTAATGGGTTTTTTTGGGGAGGAGTTTGTTAGTGGGTCAATCTATCTTCAAATCCTAGCTGTCGGTCAGTTTTTTAATGCAGCCACAGGGGCTGTTGGTTATCTTTTAATAATGTCAGGTAATGAGCGCGCTCTTAGAAATATTACGCTTTTGGTAGGTGGGGTTGGATTCTTTTCTCTGTGGGGTTTAACTGCAATGTATGGTGCTCTGGGTAATGCTTTAGGGGGGGCGATTGTCGTGGCACTCAGTAATGTTATAGCAGTATTTTCAGTTAATAAGTTGTTAGGGTTTAATCCAGTTAACTTAAGATTTTTTCAGTTCGCGCGCCGGTGAATGTGTTTAGCTATTTAAGGTCGTGTTATGAAAGTAACAGTTTTCGGAATTGGTTACGTTGGCTTGGTGCAAGCCGCAGTCTTGGCTGGTGTTGGCCACAACGTTGTATGTGTGGATGTGAATGCCGAGCGGGTGGAAAATCTCAAAAAAGGCATTATCCCTATTTATGAGCCAGGGTTAACGCCGTTGGTGCAGGCCAATGTTGAGGCGGGGCGCTTGCAGTTTACGACTGATGCGGAGCTGGGCGTTAAGCATGGCCGCATTCAGTTTATTGCGGTGGGTACGCCACCTGATGAAGATGGCTCGGCAGATCTCCAGTATGTATTGGCTGTTGCTAAGACTATCGCCACCTATATGGAAGAGCACCGCATTATTGTCGACAAGTCTACAGTACCTGTCGGTACGGCAGACAAGGTGAGCGAGTGTGTTGCCTCGGTGCTGGCAGAGCGTGGCGTTGCTATTCCTTTTGACGTGGTGTCTAACCCAGAGTTCTTGAAAGAGGGTGCAGCAGTAGCCGATTGCCAAAAGCCGGACCGTATTATCGTAGGCACTGATAGCCCCGCTGTCGAAGAGAAGATGCGTGAGTTGTATGCGCCGTTTAATCGCAATCATGAAAAGTTGATTGTGATGGATGTGCGTTCGGCGGAGCTGACTAAGTACGCAGCCAACTGCATGTTGGCAACCAAAATCAGTTTTATGAACGAGATCGCTAACCTTGCCGAGCGTCTGGGCGCCGATGTGGAAAAGGTTCGCCAGGGTATTGGTTCGGACCCACGTATCGGCTATTCCTTCATTTATCCTGGCTGCGGCTATGGGGGGTCGTGCTTCCCTAAGGATGTTCAGGCGTTGGTGCGCACCGCTGAAAAGGTGGGTTACACGCCAGAGCTACTGCGTTCGGTTGAGGCGGTGAACAAGCGGCAGAAATGTAAATTGTTTGAGAACTTGTCTCAGCACTTCAATGGCGATTTACAAGGTAAGAAAATTGCCCTGTGGGGGCTTTCTTTCAAGCCAAATACAGACGATATGCGCGACGCGCCGAGCCGTGTGTTAATGGAAGCGGTA